>NZ_JHZZ01000001.1:1212857-1516071 GCF_000687935.1 Polaribacter sp. Hel_I_88
CCAACCAATTTGTTGTGCAGGATTTCCTACAATTAAAGCATAAGGTAAAACTGGTTTTGTAACAACAGAACCTGCACCAATAAAAGCGAATTCGCCAATATTATTACCACAAATAATGGTTGCGTTTGCACCAATGGAAGCTCCTTTTTTTACAATCGTTTTTAAATATTTATTTTTTCTTACAATGGCACTTCTTGGATTTCTAACATTTGTAAAAACCATAGAAGGTCCTAAGAAAACATCATCCTCACAAGTAACACCTGCATAAATAGATACATTATTTTGTACTTTTACGTTGTTCCCTAAAACTACACTTGGCGAAACAACTACATTTTGACCTAAATTGCAATTTTCACCAATTTTACTTTTTGACATAATATGGCTAAAATGCCAAATTTTTGTTCCTTTTCCTATTTGGCAATTATCATCTATAACTGCTGTTTCGTGTGCAAAATAATCCATATAAATATTAATAATCGTTCTTGTTATTTTCTTGTTTCAAACAAATTTCTTTAGCTGATGATGTGCCAATTCTATCAACTCCTAAAGAAATCATTTTTAAAGCTGTACCATAATCTCTAACACCTCCAGCAGCTTTTATTTGAAGTGGCTTTGCATTTTCTGAAATTAATTTTATCGTTTCAAAAGTTGCTCCATTTGGTTTATTATCAGAAGTTTTAAAAAATCCTGTAGACGATTTTACAAATACTTTTTGAGCAGCTTGATCATCAAAATTATTTAAAACAACCTCTTTTATCAACTGTGAAATTACAATAATTTCTTCATTTGATAACGCAGCTACTTCGATTATAAATTTTACAACCTTATTATTTGCTAAACAGAGTTTTGTACATTCTAAAACTTCCTCTTTTATCAAACTTATATTACCAGCTTTAAATGCATTATAATTAACTACAAAATCGAGTTCGTCTACATTTAGTTCAATTGCTTTTTTAGCTTCTTCTATTTTGTTTTTTATTGATGAAGCTCCTTCATGAAAATCGATGACAGTGCCTATTAAAACTGGTGAATTGACTTTAGAGAGCATGCCTTTAACCATCTTTACATAGTTTGCACGAATCATAATTAATTTATAATCAAACACAATTGACTCTTTTACCAAATCAATTACTTTCTGCTCATTTTCTGCTTCAGAAATATTGGCTTGACTTGCTGTTTTTAAATACGTTGCGTCTAAAAATTGATTCACTTTCATAAACTCAAAAATACAAAATAAATAAAAAACCCAACTTTTTATGTTGGGTTTCTGTTTAAATTTCGGGGGAAATTCATATATCTTTAAAAAAACTTAATCTACTCTAAACGTAATTGGCAACGTATATCTAACTTTTACTGATTTATTACGCTGTTTTCCTGGTGTAAATTTTGGTAATTTTTCTATAAGTTCTTGGGTTTCTTTTTCAAGTTTAGCATGTGGAGCTCTAATTTGAATATCTACAACATTCCCTTGATCATCAATAATAAACTGAGTGCTAATTCTGTATTTACCAGCTCTTAAACCAACTTCGTTTGCAATACCAATATCAAAATTACGTTGTACAAACTTTGCCATTTTTTCATCAAAACATTTTTTATTTTCTGCTTTACTTAAACCTTCACAGCCTTTAAAAACAGGTGCATTTTCTATCATAACAAAAGGTACTGTATCTGGAGTTGTATTTTCTTCTGGGTCATCAGCTGTTATAAGTGTTGTTATATCTAAATCTACTTCTACAGGTTTTTCTTCAGGGGTTAAAAGTACAGTTTCTTCTAAGTTTTTTTCATCAACCTTAATCTCTTCATCTAATAATAAAACTGTTTTTGGTGGTGTTTCAACTTTTGGTTGCTGAATAACTTCTTTTTTAAAAACAACTTCTGTAGTTGGATCTACATAAATATTTGATGTAAATACTTCAGTTTCTCTAGATAATGATTTTTCTTCGGTTTCATGTTCTAAAGTTATGTAAACGATAAACAGCACTAATACAAGCCCTAATTGTGTAAAGATGTTTGAGAATTTCTCTAATTGCTTTTTAGGGTTTTTTTTGATGTTTTTCATGATAAAGAGTTTTTTATGTTAAGACTATGTTAAAACAAAGAGCGTGCCAAAAAATAAATTGCAGTTTTCTATTTTTGAGAATCCTAATTTGCTTTATTTTTACCGGATGCAAAAATTTAAGAGAATCGTATTTTGTTTATTATTGATTACCTTTCTTGCCTTTGGGTGCTATATTTTATTACAAATATTTAACTATTTTAAATTCGATAACAAAATTGAAGACGACCCAACACTCTTAATTCCCATTTTTTTAACCCTATTCTCTGTGGTTAGTTTGCTTTTTAATATCAACAAACTTCAAAAACAGCTGATTTTAAAATCTTCTTTTTATAAGATTTTAAGAATTGGGGATATAATTTTCTCCATATCAATCTTTATACTTTCGCTTGTTGGGTTGTATTTTTTGATTGAAAGTGCAGATAGAACAACTTTAGAACTAAAGCGTCAAATCATTACTTTTAGTGTACTTATAGTGATATTCTTTTGCAGTATTTTACTCTTTTTTGACAATATTATATTTCATAAAAAACAAGAAAATATTCAAAATAAAGATTTTATAGATGAAATTGGACAGTGATTTTTTTAATAAAAACACTAAATAATTATTGACTATACTTGTGTTATGAAAGTAGTTAAGAGAGTCTTTTTCTGTATCATCTTATTTTTCCTTTTGCTAATTACCTTTCAAATATTATATAGAGAATATTATAATTATGGTTTAAACATACCAACATATAATTCAGAATTATTCTTACTATTTAATGCAATTATTTGCTTTTTCTCGGTTTTTAGCTTGCTTTTTAATATTCAGAAATTTGGAGTGTATCTAAAAATTAACTCATTTTTTTATAAGATTCTAAGAGTTGGAGATTTCTTCCTAGCTTTATCAATTGCAATTTTTATGCTTGCAATGATTAATATAGGTGTAAGTTTACGTAAAATTTTAAGCGAAGTTATTATTACTGGAGTAACACTTTCTCTGTGTTACTTACTTTTTTCTGATAATTTAAAATATCATAAGGAGCAACTTGAAAAAGAAGCACTTATTAAAGGTCAATTTATTGATGAAATAGGAGTTTAGGTTTTGCCGATAAAAAATTGATTTAAAGCGTTTTTAAATGTTTTTCTGCAACTTTTTCTAATTCGTTATACCAATTTTGCCCAAATTTACGAACCAAAGCTTGTTTTACAAACTTATAAACAGGCACTTGTAATTCTTTTCCAAGAGTACAAGCGTCATCACAAATTTCCCATTTATGATAATTTACTGCAGAAAATTCGCTGTAATCTTTTACTCTAACTGGGTATAAATGGCAAGAAACTGGTTTTTTCCAATTAATTGCACCAGAATTATAGGCTTCTTCAATACCACAAAGTGCTGTTTTTTTCTCGTCGAAAATTACGTAAGCACAATCTGCATTATTAATTAAAGGAGTTTCTAGTTCACCCCATTCACTCGTAATCCAAGTTCCTTCTTTTTCAATTACAGCAATCCCTTCTTTTCTCAAAAAAGGTTTTACTTTCGGATAAATTTCTTCTAAAATTTTGGCTTCTTCTTTATCTAATGGAGCACCAGCTTCACCATCTACACAACAAGCACCTTTGCAAGCAGATAAATTGCACACAAAATCTTTTTCTATAATGTCTTCAGAGACTATTGTTTTTCCTAATTGAAACATTTCGCAAAAATAACATTATTTTTTTCTGTTTTTTCCGGTTTCGTTAAATTAGTTGCCTAATTTTGTACAAAATTTAAAAACAAAATGGAATTCAATTTTAAAGAAATAATTACGGCTTTTATGGTTTTATTTGCAGTAATCGATATTATAGGAAATATTCCAATCATTATAGATTTACGTAAAAAAGTAGGCCATATTCAATCTGAAAAAGCATCTTTAATAGCAGGTTTTATTATGGTACTTTTCTTATTTGTTGGGCAAAGTTTACTTGGCTTAATTGGGATAGATGTAAATTCCTTTGCAGTTGCAGGTGCATTTGTATTGTTTTTTATTGCTTTAGAAATGGTTTTAGGTATTACTTTATATAAAGACGATAATAGCAATGCACCAATAACAGCAGCTGTTTTTCCACTGGCTTTTCCTTTAATTGCTGGTCCAGGAAGTTTAACAACTTTACTATCTTTAAGAGCTGAATTTGATTTACAAAACATTATTGTTGCTGTAGTTTTAAATGTTATATTTTTATACATTGTATTAAAAACTTCCTCGAAAATAGAGCGATTGTTAGGAGCAGGAGGAATTCAGATAATTCGTAAAGTTTTTGGTGTAATTCTATTAGCAATATCTGTAAAACTATTTGCTCAAAATATAAAAATGTTATTTGTTTAAAATGATTTTTGATTGTTTAATTATTGGTGGTGGGGTTTCTGGAATGCAATGTGCATTAGTTTTAGGTTCTGCTAAAAAGAAACCTTTTGCAATGGATAAAAACATTGGGATTATTACTCATCAAAGAGCTTCTCACTTAGAAAATGCTTTGTTTAATAACGTTTTAGGTTTAGCTCCAAAAACATTAGGTAAAGATATTTTAAAGCAAGGAAAAGAGCAATTATCAACTTTATATCCTGAAATTCATCAAATAGAAAAAGAAAAAGTAATTGCTATTGATGAAATTGAAGGTTTTTTTAAAGTGATAACAAACAAGAATATATATCAATCTAAAACTATAGTGCTTGCTTTAAATTACTCAAAACCATTTACCATAAAAGGTTTGGAAACGTATATAATTCCTCATAAAAAATCAAATCCAGAAAAAGATAGAATTCAGCTTAAAAATGATGATCATCTAATTAAAAAAGGATTGTATTGTTGTGGAACCATTGCCGGTTTTAGAAGTCAGTTTGCAATTGCTGCTGGTAGTGGAGCTTCTGTTGCAACAGACATTTTAACGGTTTGGAATAACAATATGCACACCAAAGTGCATGATCGCATATGATTAAAATCATTTTTTAAAACATTTAATCTATTTAATTTTATTGTGAAATTAAAGTTTGGAGCTTCTTTTAAGTTACAATTTTAATTTACAGTATTATTTATTTAGACATTTATACGTTTTAAAATGGAAATCAAAAAAAACCCAAAAGTCAGTTTAGAGAATTTTAGTAAAGTTTTTTTCTTAATAGGTTTAGTTTTTACTTTATTTACTGTAGACCTTTTGATAGAATATAAAACATACGAAAAAGTTTATAATGTTTTAGACGAGTTTGTTATGACAGAAGAAATAACGGAAGATATTCCTATTATTAAATTACAAAAAATAGAACCAACTCAAACAAGTGCACCTCCTCCTCCATCAATAGAAAAAATAGAGATTGTTCAAGATGATATTGTTATTCCTGAAACAATTTTAGAATCTACTGAAACCAATGAAAATGAAATGGTAACCAATGCAGAAGTTACTACTGATGATATTATTGAAGTAAAAGAAGGTGAAATAATAGTTGAAGACATCCCTTTTGTTTTAATTGAAAACCCACCTGTTTACCCAGGATGTAAAGGAAATAAAGAACAGTTAAAGAAATGTTTTAATGCAGAAGTTATGGCATTTTTTGGTGAACGATTTAATGTAGATTTAGCTACTGAATTAGGTTTAAGTGCAGGAAAAAAAAGGCTTTTTGTAGTTTTTACTATTAATAATAAAGGAAATGTTAGCGATATTAAAGCTAGAGGACCTCATCCTACTCTTGAAAAAGAAGTTGCAAGAGTTCTTAGTTTATTACCCAAATTAACACCTGGTAAACAAAGAGGAATTCCTGTTGGCGTAAGTTACAGTATCCCAGTTACTTTTGAGGTAATTAAATAAAAAAATCCAGCTTTTTAAGCTGGTTTTTTTTATATCAACACATGTCTCGTTTTGAAATAGTGTTACACCAAACATTATAATATGGATTCAACTTACAATATGCTAACTCCTAATAAAATGCACAAGCAAAACAAAATCAAAAGAAATCGTAAAAAAAAGGCAGTGATAAAAAATCACTACCTTTAATTTATTAATATTGTAACGCTATTTTAAGACGTCAGATAATTTATACTCAGTTTAAACTACTTTTTATTAGCTTCTTTTATATATTTATCTAAAGCCATAGTCATAGACGGTGTTTCTTTAGAGGGTGCTATAATATCACACTTTAAACCAGCTTCTGTTACAGCATTAACAGTAGAATTACCAAAAGCAGCAATTCTTGTTTCATTTTGTTTAAAATTAGGAAAATTTTGGAATAATGACTCAATCCCAGAAGGACTAAAGAAAACCAAAACATCATAAAACACATTTTCTAAATCAGACAAATCACTAATTACTGTTCTGTACAAATCTACTCTTTTCCAAGAAACGCCTAATTTATCTAATTCTTCTGGAATCAAAGGCTTTAACTTATCAGAAGAAGGCAATAAAAACTTTTCAGTCTTATGCTTTTTAATTAATTTTGTTAATTCAGTAAAAGTTCTGTTACCAACGTAAATTTTACGCTTTCTGTACACTACGTATTTTTGTAAATAATAAGCAACAGCTTCCGATTGGCAAAAATATTTCATAGAATCTGGCACTTTAAAACGCATTTCTTCAGCAATTCTGAAAAAATGATCTACTGCATTTCTACTTGTAAGAATAATAGCTGTAAAGTTTTTTAGATCTATCTTTTCTGCTCTAACTTCTTTTACAGAAATACCTTCTACGTGTATAAAAGACCTAAAATCAATTTTTACTTTTTGCTTATCAGACAGATCAAAATAAGGAGATGTTTCTGTCTTTGGTGCTGGTTGAGAAACCAATATCGTTTTCACTTTCATAGACTGTTAATTTTGTATTTAAAACATCAATTTAGAGAGCACAAATAGCGGTGCTATTTCGAAGGCGCAAATGTACAAAATAAAATAAAACAACTTATTAAAAATCAGCTTTTTATTTCTTATCATAAAAAAGATATATCTTGTTATAAATAGAAAGCCGGTAAAATAGAATATATAGACTTCATTAATAGCTGCATATTCGTTTAATATTAAAGCGATATATGTTAAAAATGACAAACTATAAAAGTAATTATATTTTGAAAGTATAAAAAAATGAATTCCCTTTTTGATCAAAAATAATAACGACAACAAATACTCCAATATTCTTTTTGATAAGAAATAAATGAATAAAGCTATAAATACTTGTAAAAATGTAGCAAAACTATTTTCAAAATTAACAGCTTTAAAAACAATAGCTTTATGAATTAATAGCGATAAAGTTACTATAGAAAATAAGAAAATGACAATTTGAAAAGGATCAAAAAAATTGTTTGGCTCAGCATCTTCATCTTCTAAAAAGCTCAAATTAAAAAATGTAAAAAAACTTTCCTTTAATCTTTTTGAATCTAATAATTTTAGCAAAACAATACTCAAAAACAAGAACAAAAAAATTCCTGTTACCCAATTATTTGCCAAAGATATTTTTTCTACTGCTTGCAATTAATTTTCAATTATAAATGATACCCGCAAAATTAGTCATTAAATAATGTATATTTGTTTTCTTACTACTGAAAATTAATTTATGTCAGACGCTTTAGTTATTATTCCCACTTATAACGAAAAAGAAAATATTGAAGCTATCATAAGAGCTACTTTCAATCAAAAAAAAGTATTCCATATTTTAGTAATTGATGATAATTCTCCTGATGGCACTGCTGCAATTGTAGAAAAACTAATGTCAGAATTTCCATCAAAACTTTTTATAGAGAAAAGAAAAGGTAAAAACGGTTTAGGAACAGCTTACATTCATGGTTTTAAATGGGCTTTGGCAAAAAGTTATGAGTACATCATTGAAATGGACGCCGATTTTTCTCATAATCCAAAAGATTTAATTCGTTTATATAATGCTTGTCATAAAAACGGTGGAGATGTCTCTGTAGGTTCTAGATACGTAAATAATCAAGTAAATGTTGTGAATTGGGATATGAAACGTTTGTTGCTATCTTATTTTGCCTCTAAATATGTGCGTTTTATAACTAGAATACCTGTGTTTGATACCACTGCTGGTTTTGTTTGCTGGAAACGTAATGTTTTAGAAACTATAAATTTAGATAAAATAAAATTTATTGGCTACGCATTTCAAATTGAAATGAAATTCAAAGCTTGGAAACATAAATTTACCATTAAAGAAGTTTCTGTAATTTTTACAGATAGAGATTTAGGGGCTTCTAAAATGAGTGGAAATATTGTTTCTGAAGCTCTTTTTGGTGTTATTAGAATGCGATTAAAAGGATTAAAATAATGTGTAATTGTTTGTTTGAAAAAACATATAAATGTTATTTCAACTAAATAAAACTTATAAAATGACAAAATCATACTTAATAAAAAATGCAACAATTATAAATGAAAACAACACTTTTACTGGTGATGTGCTCATTGAAAACGAAATCATCAAACAAATTTCTACTTCAATTAATGTTGATGAAAATGTAGAAATTATTAATGCCAATGGCAACTATTTAATCCCTGGTTTTATAGACGATCAAGTGCATTTTAGAGAGCCTGGTTTAACGCACAAAGCAAATATTGCCACAGAAAGTAGAGCTGCAGTTGCTGGTGGAATTACCACTTTTATTGAAATGCCAAACACAGTTCCTCAAGCAACTACGCAAGAATTGTTAGAAGACAAATTTAAAATTGCAGCTAAAGATTCGTATGCAAATTACTCTTTTATGTTTGGTGGCACTAATGATA
Organism: Polaribacter sp. Hel_I_88; assembly: GCF_000687935.1. Classification (NCBI taxonomy): domain Bacteria; kingdom Pseudomonadati; phylum Bacteroidota; class Flavobacteriia; order Flavobacteriales; family Flavobacteriaceae; genus Polaribacter; species Polaribacter sp. Hel_I_88. The sequence continues at coordinate 1,221,642 of NZ_JHZZ01000001.1, forward strand.
ATTTAGAGGAATTGTTAAAGACCGATCCAAAAAAAGTAGCAGGTATAAAGCTTTTCCTAGGTTCGTCTACAGGAAATATGTTAGTAGATGACGAAGCTGTTTTAGAGAAGATTTTTTCATCAACAAAAATGATTATTTCTGTGCATTGTGAAGATGAAGCAACCATCAGAAAAAATACAGCAGCATTCGTAGAAAAATACGGAGAAAATATACCACTAAAATATCATCCAATAATTAGAAGCGAAGAAGCTTGTTATTTATCATCATCAAAAGCGATTGAATTAGCAAAAAAAACTGGAGCACGTTTGCACATCTTCCACTTATCAACCGAAAAAGAAACACATCTTTTTAGAAACGATATTCCTTTAGAAGAAAAACAAATTACAGCCGAAGTTTGTATACATCATTTATGGTTTAATGACAAAGATTACGATGAAAAAGGAACGCATATCAAATGGAATCCTGCTGTAAAAACTGAAAAAGACAGACAAGGTTTATGGAAAGCTTTGTTAGATGACAGAATTGATGTTCTTGCTACAGACCATGCACCACACACATTAGCTGAAAAAAGCAATAATTATATGAACGCGCCAAGTGGAGGACCTTTGGTACAACATGCAGTTATAGCACTTTTAGAAAAGGTAAAAGAAGGCATAATTCCGATTGAAAAATTGGTGGAGAAAATGAGCCATAATCCTGCAAAATTATTTCAAATTGAAAAACGTGGTTTTATAAAAGAAGGTTTTTATGCAGATTTAGTTTTAATTGATGCCAACAAGCCTCAAACTGTTTCTAAAGACAATATTTTATACAAATGTGGGTGGTCTCCTTTTGAAGGAACTACTTTTTCATCAACAATTACACATACGTTTGTAAATGGAAATTTACTGTATAACAATGGTGTTTTTAATGATGAAATTAAAGGAAAACGCATCACTTTTAATCGCTAATATGAAAAACATATTTTATATATTTTTACTTATTTTACTAGGTTCTTGTACAAGTAATACCATTTTTGAAAAACCAGAAAATTTAATTCCTAAAGACACTATGAGTCTTTTGGTGCAGGAAATGTCGATTGCTACTTCTGCAAAATATATAAACAATAAAAATTTCGAAAAAAGAATAAACTACATGCCTTTGGTTTACGAGCGTTTTGGAATTGATTCAGTTCGGTTTCAAACAAGTAATATGTACTATATGTCTAAAATAGATGTGTATCAAGAAATTTTAACGAATGCAAAAGAAAGTTTAGAAAAGCAAAAATCTTTTTATGATGCCATTAAAAAAAGAACAGATTCTTTAAGAGCAGATTCTATTAAAAAAATTAAAGATTTTGAAAAAATTAAATTCTCTAAAGACTCTTTAAAAGAGAAATTACCTGTTAAAAACTAGTCTTTAGAGTAATTTTCACAAATCCTTTCTATCGATTTTTCAACAGATTCAAACTTGTAATCTATTGTGCTTTGTATTTTTTCTGATGAATAGTTTGAAATTGAATGCGCAGATTTTGCTGAGTATTTAGTAATTAAAGGTGCAACTCCTGTTATTTTTGATACCAACCAACTAAACCTCCAAAAAATTGCAGTTTGCCAAGGTTTTATTTTTATGGATGGTGGCTTTTTACCGAAACCAGCTGCAATAGCAAAGAAAATTTCTTTGAACGATTTGTTTTCTGAAATTAAAATAAAACGCTCGTTTTTTATGGTTGAATTCATTAATTGAATCATTGGTTTTACAACATCTTGCACAGCAACAAAACCTGTAATACCTTCAGTATAATATTTAAATCCGTTATAAACTTGGCTGAATAATTTACCTGAACCAGCATTCCAAAATCCGCTTCCTAAAATTACACCAGGATTTACAATAACAACCTCCACTCCTTCTTGACTTGCTCGCCAAACTTCCATTTCTGCTCCAAATTTGGTAATAGAATACCCACTATTATCTAACTCTTTATTCCATTCACATTCTTCATCAATTAAAGCATCATTTAAAGATTCGCCAACAGCAGCAATAGAGCTTACAAAGCAGAGTTTCTCAATTTTGGCATCCACACAAAGATTTACAACAATGGCTGTTCCATGAATATTTACTTTACGCATTTCTCTGTAATCTTTTCGATTAAAAGAAATAAAAGCTGCACAATGGTATACGTGTTTTACGTCCTCAAAAGCAGGAATCATTGCAGGAACTTGCGTAATATCTGCTTGAAACCACTCTATTTTATCAAAATATGTAGCATCATTAGTGTAATAAGAAAACACTTTTTTCACCTTTTCTAAAGATGATTCTGTTCTATAAATAGCTCTTATGGCATCATTTTTTAAACTTAAATGATACAATAAATGCGAACCAACCAAACCTGTGCCTCCAGTAACTAAAATCATAGCGCTAATTTATAGTTTTTTGCTTGATAAGTTTATCTTTGTCGCCATAAAAATATGTTACAATTTTTATGATGTTATAGATTGAACATCAAAAAAATGTAACCGTTTAAAAAAATATATTTATAATGACAAATTTTGTTGAAGAATTACGTTGGCGAGGATTATTAAGTGATATAATGCCAGATACCGAAGAATATTTATTGGAAAATAAAACAGCTGGTTATATTGGTTTTGACCCAACTGCAGATTCTTTACATATTGGAAGTTTGGTACAGATTTTTATCTTAAAACACTTTCAAATTGCTGGTCATAATCCAATTGCTTTAATTGGTGGAGCCACAGGAATGGTTGGTGATCCTTCAGGAAAATCTGCTGAACGTAATTTGTTAGATGAAGCTACTTTGGCTAAAAATGTTGCTGGAGTTAGAGAAAATTTAGAGCGTTTTTTAAATTTTGATGCTGCTGCAGAAAACAAAGCAGAATTGGTAAACAATTACGATTGGATGAAAGATATTTCACTAATCGATTTTGTGAGAGATACAGGAAAACATATTACTGTAAATTACATGATGGCTAAAGATTCTGTGAAGAAACGTTTGAGTTCAGAATCTTCTGTAGGTATGAGTTTTACCGAATTTACCTACCAGTTATTTCAAGGATATGATTTTTACCATTTATACACACATAAAAATTGCAAATTGCAAATGGGTGGTTCAGATCAATGGGGAAATATTACAACTGGAACCGAATTAATTCGAAGAAAAGCGCAAGGAAAAGCCTATGCAATTACTGTTCCTTTAGTTACAAAAGCAGATGGAACGAAATTCGGAAAAACAGAAGGTGGTAATATTTGGTTGAATGCAGATAGAACATCACCTTATAAATTTTACCAATATTGGTTAAATTCGTCTGATGAAGATGCAGAAAACTTTATAAAGAAATTTACTTTTTTAGACAAAGAAACGATTGAAAACTTGATTGCTGAACATCAAGAAAATCCTCATTTGCGTTCTTTACAGAAAAAATTAGGAGAAGAAGTTACCATTTTAACCCATGGAAAAGAAGCGTATGAAAATGCGTTAAAAGCTTCTAATATTTTGTTTGGAAAATCTACAGCTTCCGATTTAAAATCTTTAGATGAACAAACATTTTTAGATGTTTTTGATGGTGTGCCAATGGCTTCCATTCCAAAAGAAGAATTTACGGAAGGTTTAGATATGATTGCTGCCTTGGCTGCTAAAACCGATTTTTTAAAATCGAATGGAGAAGCAAGAAGAGCATTAAAAGAAAATGCTATTTCTGTAAATAAAGAAAAAGTAAAAGAAGACTTTATAATTACTGCTGATGATTTAATTGCCAATAAATATGTGCTTTTACAAAGAGGAAAAAAGACAAATTATTTGTTGATTGTTGAATAACAAATCAAAAATACAGTTTAAGAAAAAGCGTTGAATTTAAAAATTCAACGCTTTTTTGTTATTTGACATCAAATCATTTTAAAAATTATTTTTTTCTCTTCTTATAGATAAAAAACACTCCAATAATCAACAATATAATTGGCCAAATATTTATAGTTACAATTATAATGTTTGTAATTATTTCACTTCCATTTATGAAGCCTTCTTTTATTTTTGTGAAAAAACTTTTTTTGTAAATTTTTGGTTCAGGTTTGTAATTTACTACCTCATATAATTCCACATCAATTGTACTGAAAGAGATTCTGTTTTTCAAGTATTTTAATTTGCCTTTTGTTACTTCAATCTCTTCTTGAATAACTCTTAATTTTTCTTCTGTCTTTAAAACATCATCTACAGTTTTAACCTTTTTTCTTAATATTTCTTCATATCGTTCTTTTACTTCGCTTTTTGTTTTTAGTCTAGATTCTGCATCAAAATACTGTTCTGTAACGTCTTTTGTAGTGATTTTTTCAAAATCTATAAATGTTATATAATTACGAATCGAATCTAAAAAAATATCAAAATTTTCTTTGGGAATTTTTATAGTAAAATTATTTTGAATCTTATATAAGTTATTTTGGAATTGTAAATCTGAAATATATCCATTGTAACTTTTAGCCAATTCTTTTATTTTTTTTGTGGCAATTTTAACGTCTTCAACTTTGTATTTACTTTCTGCAGCTTTTATAATTTTTAAATTTAACTTGTTGATTACTTCCTCTTCACTTTTTTGTAAGGATATTTTCTCGACAGAAGTATCAAACCTATTCTCCTCTGATAATGGATGTTGCTTACAGCCAACAAAAAATGAAAAGAGAAAAAGAAGATAGAATTTTTTAACTATTTTTACTACAACATAATGTTTCATAATTTTATTTTTAATGTTTATGCAACAAACATATCTTTATAAAATTATGTTGCTTTGTATAGCTCTTGTAAACCCATTGTAAATTATTTACAAGCCAAAAAACAGCGTGAAAATTGAACAATCAAGAGAAAAAACTTTTTACTCTTTTTAAAAAACAAATTATTACTACATACCTAAAAAGTAATAGTGGTTTTAAAGATGTTACAAAATGGTCTGGAGAAGATATTGTTTCTTTTCAAGAAGATTTATTTGCTAAAGTAAATACTAAGGTTAGCGAAAAGTGGTTTTATAGCTATTTTAAAAATGATCCTGAAAAACTGCCAAGAATTGACATGCTTAACATTTTAAGCCAATATATTGGATTTAAAAACTGGGAAGATTTTAAAAATAAAAAAACGAAACAAAAGAACAAAAAGCAATTGTGGATAATAATTCCACTTATTGTATTATGCTTTATCATTTTTGAAAAAAATAGCGAAAAAACATTTCATTTTTGTTTTTATGATGAAGATAAAAGAGAGCCAATTGTAATTCCTGTTGATATAAAGGTTTTAAAAAAGAATGAAAGTCCGTTGTTTTTTAAATCTGATAAAAATGGTTGCTTTGAGTATAGTTCTAAAAATGAGTATTTAGAACTTGTGGTTTCATCAGCATATTACAAAACGGATACAATCAAAAGAAAAAACACCTCGAAAAGTATTATTAATTTAACAACAGATGATTATACATTAATGTTAGATTATTATACCAATAATAATTTAAAAGATTGGAATAAAAGAAAACAAGAACTCAATAAATTAATTGATGAAAAAGCAGTTATTTATCAATTATATTCAAAAAACATAGGTGTTGAAATTTATACAAAAAACGAATTTATCAACCTATTAACAATACCTACTGATAACTTAAAGAGAATAAGAATTATAAGTAAAGATTTCAAAAATGATAAAATTGTGAAACTTAAATTTATTATAAAATGAAAATAATATTTTTTTTAATATCTTTTATGTTGATAATTTCGTGCTCAAATAAGAAATCTTTTAATAACAAAGAGTCTTTAGTTGATGAAATTACTGTTAAAGAATATTCATCGAATTCGGTTGTAAAAGAAAAATTTTTGGAGTTTTATGATTTAAATATATTGTTAGAAAATAATCCTCAATTTACAGAAAACATAAAAGAAAGGTTAAATCATTTTAAGTTGGATTCTAGTAAAGTTCTTTATTTACAAAAAACTTCAAAAATTAAGGATATAAAAATAATAAAGCATAACTCAGAAACTACTTTTAAAATTCTATTTAATTTAGAAACAGGAAACTTGAAACAAAGAGATTCTGTTTTAGCTAAATTTTTCGAAGAAGAGATTATTATTGAAGATACTATAACCAAATCAACCAAAGTTAAATTTTCTAGGTTTAACTAAAACGAGAAATATGTATAAAAAAAGCTTTAAATCTTTAATACATTCTTTACACATTTTATACTTTTTATCTATTTATACCTAAAATACAAGAATAGCATATAGCTATTCAATAAAAATGAAATAGCGTTCGTAATTATTATTGGATAATCTTTCTTTAAAAAACCATAAACTGTCCAAAGAAAAACACCCATTAATAGGATAGAAAAAAATATAGGTGATAAATGAGCAACCTTTTTAGTTCTATAAGCTTTTATTAATTGAGGAACAATGGCAATTGTGGTAAAAAGACCTGCCAAAAAACCTATTATTTCGATATTCATAATTTTAAAAATAAAAAACTCTTTTTAGTTTTATTTTTTCTCTGCTAAAACTTTCATTAAAAACGCATTTTGCTTTTCTAACAGCTCATTTGTTTTGTTCATTAACTCAATATTTTTTGGAGTTGCCACAGTTTTATCTTTTGGATCTTCAGCCTTTTTCTTCATAGAATTCATAACTCTTACAACCATAAAAACTGTAAAAGAAATCACTAAAAAATCTACACCAGCTTCAATTAATTTTCCATAGCCAATGGCAACTTCCTCAAATTTTATTTTTCCATCAGCACTAATAGCCTCTCTTATTACAAATTTTCTGTTTTCCCAGTTTGCACCAGCTGTTAGATATGTTAAAGGTGGCATTAAAACTTCTTTAACTAAAACGTTTACAACTTTGTTAAAAGCTGTACCAATTATAACACCAATAGCAATGTCAATCATATTGCCTTTTACAGCAAAGTCTTTAAAATCTTCAAGTAATTTAAATTTCATAGTCCCTTTATTCTAGTTTATTTTCTCTTGTGTCTTTATTCTTGATTCTCTAAAACCTTTCTACAAAACCATCAAGTTACAGCCTCTAATATCAGAATTATCAAAACGCCCTATAATTTCAAACGTGCCATTATTGTGTACTTTTCCTAAATCTTGCGTGGCAATAAAACTGCAAGAATTGTAATTTGCTAAATCAATAATATTAATTCCGCCAGTTTTTTCTTGTTCTAAAATAGTTAAAGCATCTTCTGTATCTCTGGTTAAAATCTGCATCCAATTTGGTGTTCCAAAAACACCATTTCCTTTAGAATAAGCTTGACTTAATAATTCTGTCATGCCATATTCTGAATGTATTTCATCAACATTAAAACCAGTTTTTAAAAGTTCATGCAACTCGTTTCTTATCAACTCTTTTCGTCTTCCTTTCATACCACCAGTTTCCATAATGATAGTGTTTTTTAAGTTGAATTGATATTTCTCAATCAAATCTAACAAGGCAAAAGAAACACCAATCAACAAAACTTTTTGTCCGTTTTTATCTAAATTGATTAATTTTTTTGCGAGTTCATCTAAGTTATTCAGGTAAAAACCACTTTCAGTATTTTTAGATTTTGCTATTAAATCATCAACCATAAAAACCAAAGAAGAACCTTTACGTTCTAAATAATTTGGCAACAAAGCCAACACAACATAGTCTTCTATATTTCCATAAAAATGAGCAAATCCTTTTAAATAGCTATTTTTATAAAAACTAATATCGGTTACAAAATGTTTACTAGTAATACTCCCAGTAGTTCCAGAACTAGTAAAAATTTCTGCTATTTTTTCTTTAGATGAAAGCACTTCTCGACTTTTAAAAAACTGAATTGGTAAAAATGGAATTTCTTCAATTTTTGTAATATCTGAAGGATGTATGTACAACAAGTCGCAAAAAGAACGATATACACGATTGTTCTTAAACTGGTGTCTAAAAACTTCTAAAGCCATTGTTGCAAACTCCTCTTGAGTTGTAATGTTAAATATTTTGTTTTGCATAAAGTTTCACAAAAATAAGATTATTAGACGCAACCTTTTTATAATTTTTGTATCTAATAAATATAGAAACAAAAAAATCATTAATTTGAATTAATTACTAAAAAAAATCAATTTGAAACTAAAAAGCATTTTTATTATAGCATTTTTTACCTTTTTTAATTGTTCCGAAAAAACAGAACCAACCTTACAAAGTTGTAACGAATGTGTGCTTGTAAACAACACTTTATTTAACGAGACAAAAACTACGAACTATACAATTACCAATGTAGTTTTAATCGATAATTTTTTAACCATAACTATTAGCTCAAGTGGATGCAATGCAGCATCATGGAAAGCAACTTTGATAGATGCTAATCAAATTTTAGAATCAAATCCTATTCAAAGAAATCTTAAAGTTTTACTTGAAAATAACGAAGCTTGTTTAGCTGTTTTCGAAAAAGATTTTACGTTTAATATTCAAAAATTAAAAGAAAATCAAGATGCAATCATTTTAAATTTAGAGGGCTGGGACAATCAAATAAACTATAACTAAAAATAAAAACGAGTAATTTCTGTTTGATATTGCAGATTTACTAATAACAAAAAATATCACTTTAAATATATTAAAACTAAAATTATGAAAAAAATCATATTATTATTCGCGGGTTTATTTCTTTTTTATGCTTGTTTAAATAACGAAGATCAAATAAACTTTGGCTACGAAATTCTACCAATTGATGAATTTACTACTCCTATAGCTTTTACTTTTGGTGAAAAAGACACTGTGAAAGTAAAATATACCTTAAAAAATAGTTGTTATAATTTTGATAATATTTATTACGAATACCAAGATACAGCAAGAATTGTAGCTGTAAGGGCTATTGTAAATTTAGACGAGAACTGTACAGATGTAAGTACGCAAAGAGAGTTTGATATTGTTGTAACTGCAACACAAAGAGAAGATTATGTGTTTAAGTTTTTTAAAGGTTTAGATGCAAATGGCAATAATATTTTTGAAGAAGCTGTGGTTCCTGTAAATTAAAATCATCGAACTTAAAAAACTTATACAGCAATGTTGTGAGCAAGATTTAGGGGCTCAATCTAAAGTTTATCAGCTATTTGCTGGTAAACTTTTTGCTGTTTCTTTAAAGTATTCCAAAAATTATCAAGATGCAGAAGATAATTTACAAGATAGTTTTTTAACAATTTTCGATAAAATTAAACAATACAATCACAAAGGTTCTTTTGAAGGTTGGTTAAAACGAATTACCATAAATACTGCCCTAAAAACGTATAGAAGAAAAACGACATTGCAAATTGTAAAAGAAGTTGCAGAAAATATCGAAAACGAGGAATTTGATTTAGAAAAAACCGTTTTTAATGTTGATGTTTTACTAGAATGTTTGCAACAATTACCTAATCAATATCGATTGGTTTTTAATCTTTTTGTACTTGATGATTATTCGCATAAAGAAATTGCAAACCTACTAAATATCTCTATAGGCACTTCAAAATCGAATCTTTCTAGGGCCAGAAAAATTTTGAAAGAAAAATTAGAAATCCATCAAAAAGAAAAAAATAATGGAGGATAATAAAATTGATGATTTATTTAAAAATCAGCTAAAAAATCTTGAGGTTTCTCCAAATAACAGCATTTGGAATTCCATAGAAACTAAATTAAATAAGAAGAAACGTCGTGTTTTGCCTTTTTGGTTATTTTCTGGTGCAGCTGCAGCAATTTTGGTGTTAGCTTTGTTTTTATATCCATTTTTTACGAATAAAAACCAAAATATAATTCCTCCTAATAATGAAATAATTACAACAAATCCATCAAAAAAACCTAAAACAAATACTACTACTGATTCTTTAATTTTTCAAAATAATAACATCGAACAAAATTTGGAAAAAAATCAAAATGCAGTTGTTAAATCAGCAATTAAAAAAGAAAAACCGATTATTTATGAAAATAATAAAGAGTTTGTTGCGCTTAAAAATCCAGCAAAAAAAACATTTTTAATCCCTTTTAATATTGATGCAGATTTGGTATCAAATAAACAAATATCAGCACTAAATATTGATAAAATTACAGAGAAAAAAGTTTCCAAAAAAATGGATATCAATACTTTTTTAACAACAAATAAAACGAAAAAAAGTGATAAAGAAGTTGTCAAAAATTGGTCTGTTGCTCCTGTTTTTGGGGTTTTACAATCTAATTCATTTTCTGATACTTCTCCTATTGCAAAAGAATTAGCCAATACTACAACAGGCGAAAACTCCTTTTCTTATGGTTTACAAGTTGGTTTTAAACTCAATAAAAGATGGACGATTCAATCAGGAATTCACCTCCAAGAAATAAAATATGCTAACAATCAAATTACAGTATATCCATCAGAAATTGAAACCATACAATCAGTTTCTTTTAAAGATAATAATCCTGTTTCCTTTAACAACACTGTAACAGAAAATTTAACCCTTAGATCTGATTTATTTAGTACATTAGCAAAAAGTAATGGAAATTTATCTCAAAATTTCGGTTACGTAGAAATCCCCCTTGAAATGAAATACAACTTCTCTAACAACAATAAAATTGAAGCACAATTAGTTACTGGTTTTAGTTCGCTTTTTTTAGATAAAAACAAAGTGGTTTTAAACACGTTTAACACTACAAGAACAGGAGAATTAACAAACCTAAGTACCATTAATTTTAGCGGAAATTTAGGCTTCGATTTTAATTATTTTCTAAATAATAATTGGTCTTTAAATATAAACCCAATGTTTAAAGTACACCTAAACACTTTTAAAACAGAAGCTAACGACTTTACACCATTTAACTTGGGTATTTATTCAGGAATAAAATATCAATTTTAAAAAACCAAAACATCAAAAACATCGTATATACTTTAACAGTTTGGCGATTTACTATAACGATTTAACGAAAACAAAAATACAATCCTAGTTAATAAATTATATTTGAATCACCTTTTAAGTTTAATACAACTAAAATCTTTTAAAATGATTGCTATGAAATTGATGGACATAAAAGAAAACGGAATGAAACTTATAGAGACAACATATAGAACTTTTAGCGGTACTAAAACAGTTATAGAAATCGCCAAAAGAAAACCTACACAATTTATTATAAATCAAAACGATCAACCTAAATTTTATGTGGATTTATACGATTTATCTATAGAATCTAATGCAATGATGAATAGTTTAGTACTGTGTGCTAAAAAATCTATTAGAGATGTGTTAGAAGCTATCAATCAAAAAAACAATATAAATTTATCGATTACTAAAGTTTCTAAACTTGGAATTAAAAAGAAATTAAAATCGGTACCTAAAAATATTAATTTAGAGCCTTTGCCAGAAAAATGGCTAGCTTATTCACTCTAAATCATTACAATTAATTACCTTATAACAATCATAAAAATGCTGATATGCCCTTTGTATTAAATTCAAAGGGCATTTTTTCGGCTTTTTATATAAGGTTTATATCAACAATCATATCAGCTTAATTAAAAACATTTTTCAATACAAATTGTTTGATTTTAAACAAATATAGATACTTCTGTTTAATTTAATTATGTCTTAAATTATTCGTAAATTCGAACTTTAATTTAAGTAATAAAAAACGGTTTACAAAATGGATAATTTCGGAATAGCAAAAGCGCTAAAGGATTTAGGAATTCAAGATATAAATAACGGAACTTCTACAGGACAAGATAATTTTTCTAACGGAGAAATTATTGAAAGTTTTTCGCCTGTTGATGGAAAATTAATTGGAAAAGTTAAAACTACCAGCAAAGAGGATTACGAAAAAGTGATGGAAAATGCTACAAAAGCATTTTTAGTTTGGAGAGATAAACCTGCTCCACAAAGAGGTGAAATCGTTCGTCAATTTGGTAACAAATTAAGAGATTTAAAAGAGCCTTTAGGAAAATTGGTTTCTTATGAAATGGGGAAATCTTTGCAAGAAGGTTATGGAGAAGTACAAGAAATGATTGATATCTGTGATTTTGCAGTAGGTTTATCTCGTCAATTAAATGGACAAACAATTCCTTCTGAAAGACCAGGTCATGTTATGAGAGAACAGTGGCATCCAATTGGTGTTGTGGGTATAATTTCTGCCTTTAATTTTCCTGTAGCTGTTTGGGCTTGGAACACTGCTTTAGCTTGGATTTGTGGTGATGTCTGTGTGTGGAAAGGTTCTGAAAAAGCACCTTTATGTACAGTGGCTTGCCAAAATATAATAGCAGCAATTTTAAAAGATAATAATTTGCCAGAGGGAATTTCATCCATCATAAATGGAGATTATAAAGTTGGAGAAATGATGACTTCTGATACAAGAATTCCTTTAGTTTCTGCAACAGGTTCTACAAGAATGGGTAGAATTGTTGGAGCTAAAGTGGCTGAACGCTTTGGAAAATCGTTATTAGAATTGGGTGGAAATAATGCGATTATTATTACACCAACTGCCGATTTAAAAGTGGTGGTTCCTGGCGCTGTTTTTGGTGCTGTTGGTACTTGTGGACAAAGATGTACATCAACCAGAAGATTAATTATTCATGAATCTGTGTACGATAAAGTAAGAGATGCAATTGTAGGCGCCTACAAACAAATTAAGATTGGAAATCCTTTGGATGAAAATAATCATGTTGGGCCTTTAATTGACAAAGATTCTGTAAATACCTATTTAGCTGCTATTGAAAAAGCAACAACTGAAGGTGGAAATGTATTGGTTGAAGGTGGTGTTTTAGAAGGAAAAGGATACGAATCTGGTTGTTATGTTAAACCAGCAATTATTGAGGCTGAAAACCATTTTGAAATTGTACAACATGAAACTTTTGCGCCAATTTTATATTTGATGAAATATACTGGAGAAGTAGAAAATGCAATTGCAAAACAAAATGGAGTAGCTCAAGGTTTATCTTCTGCAATTATGACAAATGAACTAAAAGAAGCAGAAAAATTCTTGTCTTATGCTGGTTCAGATTGTGGAATTGCCAACGTAAATATCGGAACTTCTGGTGCAGAAATTGGTGGTGCTTTTGGTGGTGAAAAAGAAACTGGTGGTGGACGTGAATCTGGCTCTGATGCTTGGAAAGTATACATGAGAAGACAAACAAATACCATTAATTATTCTGATGAATTGCCTTTAGCCCAAGGAATTAAGTTTGACCTCTAAGAGGTTTTAATTATTTCTCACAAAGTTTGTTATCCTGCAAGGTTTATAAAACCTTGTAGGTGTATTATTAATTTTAAAAGACTTCAAATTTTCTTATTTTTATTCATCATAATAACTAATAAATAAATCTAGTTTGTGAATTTTTAAATACCTACAAGGTTCGTAAAACCTTGCAGGAAGACATAGAAACCCAACTTAAAAAGTTGGGTTTTTTGCTACTTAATATTTAAAATTCCATTTTTTAAAATCACTTCTATATTTCCTAAAAATGGACTATTTTCTTTTCTCTTTTTCTGAAGGATTTTTGTAAGTTCTTTTTCTTTTGAAGCTCCAAAAGAGGTTTTAGTTCCATCCATATTTAAATTTGTATTGTACCCAGAAACATCCATAGAAAAATTAGTGTCTTTAACTTTGTATAAATTTAACTCTGAATAATCTCCTGTAAAATTGAATTTTTTGAAATTTTTATGGAAGTTATAAAGGTAGATTTTACTGCTGAAATCATTTATTGCAACATTCTCCCCTATTTCTCCAATTTGGATTCTCGAAGATTCTAATTTTACTTTTGAATTAGAAATTGAGCTAATATTTATTTTAGACATATCTCTTAAATCAATTTTTGTATTGCTTATTCCGTACGTTTCTAAAATACCATTTGAGGAAATTATTTTATTATTTTTTCCATTAATTTCTCTAAATTTAAAAGCACCCTTAAAGCTTTCCATTCTAAATTCTGTTGTGATATCAAAATCACAGTTAATGTCAGATTCAATAGCATTTATTCTTAACTGAACATTTTCTGGAACTGTAATTACAAACTTTTTCTCTATTTTTTTATCGGTTTTTAAAGGTTTCTTTAATGGGTAACTATCAATATTTCTTTTAATATAATTATACAAATCACTTCCTAAACTGAAATCAATCTCTTCTATTAAAGAATCCTTTGTGATATGTAATTTTTCTCTATCTCTAAAAGTTTTAAAGTAATTCTTAAGATAATCTTTATAAACATTATTAATTGGATTTTCGAAATTTTTATAATCAAAATTAGGTCTATATAGTATATCAATATTTAAATACCTTGAGTTTTTAGCTTCTAAAAAAATTTGATTATTCTTTTTAGCAGTTTTTATTACAGATTCATGCAAAAGATTATTTATTTTTCTTTTAGAATAATTGTAAAAAGTAATTTCATAGTTAAAATGAATTTTATCATCTTCAGAAGCTATAATATGAACATCTGCATTATCTAAATCTAAGGTTAAAATGGTGTTTTCATCCGCAGAAAAGCTTTTATTTAAGATTACTTCTTTAGTTTGCGAAAAAGCAACGTTTATACTAATTAAAAATAAAATACTAAATATATATGGTTTCATTACTGGTGTTTTTTTGGTTTAACTCATTAATATGTTCTTTAATATCTTTGATTAATTGCAAACGTCTTTGCAAATTATCTATTAAAGATTGTAATACATGTATATTGTTTGGGTATTCTTTTAATTGCTTGGTTATTTTTTTGTAATCAACATCGTATTCTCTTAATTTTTCTTCATATTTTTTAATCAAAACAGTATCATTTGCAATTTCTTTGAAGCTATTCCATTCTTTGTCTATATTTACTAAATAGTCTTTCTCTATGGCTTGAATTTGCAGTTCAACTGCTGATTTTGATGTTCTTGTAAGTTGGTTTTGGTACATATACACACAAGTAATTATCAACAAAAAAGACGCAACAATTTTTAAAAATGTATAATTCTTTTTCTTTTTAGGTTGATGTTTCCCTAACTTTTTGATAAAATCTTCACGATGGTTTTTGGGAATTTCCTTCTCGACAACATCATCATTCAAAAATAAATCTCTAATATCACGTTCCATATTTTGCTACTTTTAAAAGGTTTCTCAAAGCTAATTTTGCTCTTCTTAAATGTGTTCTTGATGTTTTAACAGGTATCTGCAATATTTCTGATATTTCTTGATGATCATAGCCTTCCATCAAAAATAATTTTACAACCAATTGATATTTTAAATCCAGTTTTTCAATTGCCTCGATAATTTGTTGTTTACTAATTTTTGAACTGAAATTCCAATCATCATCATTAGAAATTTCTAAAGGATACGTTTCTAAAGAAATGGTTTCTAATTTTTTCTTTTTTAAGAAATCAATACATGTATTAATAATAATCACTTTTAACCAACTACTAAAATTAGTGTCATCAGCATAATTCTCTAAATTTAAGAATGCTTTTAAAAAACCATCTTGCATGGCATCTTTAGCTTCTTCATCATTTTTTAAATACCTACAAGAAATAGCAAACATGGCATTGCAATGCAAATCGTACAATTTTAATTGCGCCTTTTGGTTGCCATTTTTACTTTCAATCACTAAAAAATTAATTTCTTTAGACATTCTTGTGGGTTGCTTCTATTCTTAAAAACGAAATATTTCTAGAAAGGTTTCAAATTTTATTTAAAACACTTATATTCAACCTTTTTTGTTGATATAATTTCAGTAAATTTAAAATATAAATATATCGTTACAATTTTATTTTATGAAACCACTTCATCTTATACTTACTATTTTTCTATTTTCTATACTCTATTCTTGTAAAGTAAAAAATTCAACATTTACAAAATATCAATTTGCAAAGCCTGAAGATGTTGGAATGATTTCTGACAGTTTAGCAAAAATTGATGAAATGGTTATGAACTTTGTAAATGAAAAAAAATATCCAGGAGCTGTTACTTTAATAGCAAAAAATGGTAAAATAATATATGAATCTGAAGTAGGTTGGTCTGACTCTTTAAAGACAGAACCCTACAGAAAAGACCATTTATTTAGAATGGCTTCTATGACAAAACCAATAGTATCTGTAGCTGCAATGCAACTTATAGAAAAAGGAAAAATGTCTTTAGATGATTTGGTAAGTAAATACATTCCGTCTTTTAATGAAACTGAAGTTTTAACTAGTTTTAATGCTGCTGATACTACTTTTACATCAAAACCATCAAAAACCACTCCTACAATTCGTCAATTATTAACACATACAGCTGGTGTACCTTATGGTTTTATGAATCCTCCTGTTTACGGAGCTATCCTTGCTAAAAACAATATTCCTGATTTGAGTACGTATCTTCCTTTAACAATAGAAGAAACCATGAGTAAAATGGGCAATTTACCTTTAGCACACGAACCAGGTAAAAAATGGCAATATGGTTTAAACACAGATGTTTTAGGGCGTGTAATTGAGGTAGTTTCAGGAGAAAAGCTAGACGTTTATATTCAGAAAAATATATTAAATCCTTTAGATATAGATATGTTAGATTTTTATTTTGATAGTTCTCAAAAATCAAATCTAACCAAAGTGTTTGTGCCTAATAGAAAAAAAACAATTACACAAGTTTCAAATATGGGTAAAATGTATATTTCTGATTACCCAACTGATGGTGCAAAAACATATTTGTCTGGAGGAAGTGGTATGACTGGAACTGCCAGAGATTATTTTATATTTTGCCAAGCAATGCTTAATAATGGGCAACTTTATAATAAAAGAATTTTAGAGGAAAAAACTGCGCTTGCAATGCATAAAAATCAAATTGATACAATTCCATATCCTTGGGGTGCTGCTAAATTCGGTTTTGGGTTTGATGTTTCTAAAGAACATCCATTTAGACCAGATGGAACTTATAGTTGGAGTGGCGCATTTAGCACCGTTTTTTGGATAGATCCAAGCAATCAATTGATCGTTATTCAATTAAGACAAGTTTTACAATCACCAAACAATCAAAATATAAATAGACAGTTAGAAAAAATAGTTTATAACTCTTTCGCAAAATAATTTATGAATGTCTTTTTTTTGAAAATCATGTTTCATATCGATTTAAATACCAAGCAATGGTGTAAAATATACAACTGCGAGAAAAAGTAAATTAAAAAGGATGAAATGAATTTCGAATTAAAGATTGAAATATTACTATAAGAAATGCAATAAATAAAGGTGCTAACTTAAAAGAAAGAAAAGTAGATATAACTTCTTAATTAAAATAGGCTTAAATTGTAGGTTGAATTAACTATACTTAATCTTCCTAAACACCCTTAAAGTTTCTTTATATTTTATATAAGTAGTTTTATCTTCCAAACTTTTAAAATATATTTTTGCTTTTTTCAGTTGATTAGGAGCATCCAAATATCCATTTAAAAAACAAACCAAATAATTAGTTGGCAATCTGCAAACGTTTTCTTGTTCTTTTATAGATAATGAACTTTTACTTTCTATTTTAGCAATGATTTTATTGCTATTATCAAAAATAGTTTTAAGAATTTTCTCATCGTAAATTGGAGCTTCAAACAAAAACTCTTTTACAATATTGTACTTGCCATTATTTTTAAAATTGATAATAGTTTTCTCTAAAGGATAATGAGTTTCGTTAGTATCAATTCCCAATAAAATATATTCTGTAATGATAAAAGAATTTTTATTGTAACGTATTTGAACATCATCTAAAGAAGAAAAAAACAACTGAACTTGTTCATTAATCAACTCAATATCTACTCTAGAAAAAAATATTAATCCGTTTATAATTTTCTTTTCACCTGCCCAACACAAAACAAATTGTTCGTTAAAAACTTTATATTTAGGGTTGTTTTCTGTTTTATGATTGTTCACAAAGTCAAACACACCATTTAAAGTAAGCTCAATATTATTCTTAGCATTAATTTCTAAAGCAGCAACAATTTCTTTGTTAGTGTTTCTTAACTCAAAATTATCTTTTAAAAAAGGTATAGAGTTGCTACCTCTTCTATAAAAAATAGTTCCTCGTTTATATTTCCAAATATTTTTTAAAAGTGATGTTGTTTTATGATTTGGGTAAATTGTCACCAAACCAATTACTTTGTGCCTTTGCAATCTCGGAAAACGCACATTCTCGTATTCTATTTTTGGTGGATTATGCAAATAAGCGTTTATCAAATTTTGAATATTGCTGTCATCAAAAAAATCAACACCAACTATTTTATTTTCTTTATCCTCAATACCAATTACAATATAAGAATTGTTCTCAGGGTTTGCGTTTGAAAGGGCGCAAATATGTTTTAAAAATTTTGCTTTTCCTTCTTTGATAGATAAATTTATTTGTTGCTTTTTATCATAAAAACTATTCTCGTCATTATGAGAAAGTAGGTTCTTAATAAGTAAGCGTTTATTTATCATTTTTGGGTTAACAATTTTATTTCTCTTGCTAAATTTTGTCTTGCTTTTTCTTCAAATAATTCTTGATATTTATCTGAAAAATAAAGCTGTTCTCGTTTAACAAAACTTTCTAATACTTTTTTTCTTGCAGGATTATAAACAAAATCTGGATAAATTTTATATTCCTTTCTTATATTTTGAATATAATACTCATATTTATTCCAATTAGCACCTAGAATAGACAAATCAAAATCTAATAAAAAAGCATTATCATTATCTTTATCTAAAATAATTTTATGATTTTTTGTTGAAATTATAAGTTGAGAAATTTTATTAATATTTAATTCTTTTTTTGAGAAATTTTCTAAAGCTAGTTTTGCAAAGTCGGCACTTTTTTCTTCATTTTTTTTTGAGGTCGCTTTGTAAATAATATCGTGAAACCAAATCGCAAATTTCATTTCATCATACTTATATATACTATTTTTATTTTCTGATGCCATTTCTAACATCGAATTAATATGAATCAAATTATGATAATATCGTTTTTTTTCTGAATAGTTTGTGGAGATTTTATCCCAGTAAAAATTTATGAGATTTTTATCTTCACTATAACTTTCTGCAAGTTCAGACCAAGATTTTTGTAGATTTTTAATATCCAAGTTTAACTGTTTTTATTCAAAATAGTTGCGCTTGCTTGCGCTGTTGGGTACACCACTAAATCTTCGATATTTACATGATAAGGTCTTGTAACTACAAAGTTGATAATATCTGCAATATCTTCTGCTTGTAACGCTTTGTAACCTTGATAAACGGTTTTTGCTTTTTCTGTATCACCTTTAAAACGAACATCAGAAAACTCAGTTTCTACCAATCCTGGATGAATTGCTGAAACGCGAATGTTATGTTCGTTTAAATCTAACCTCATAGACTTATTTAGAGCGTTTACAGCAAACTTTGAAGCACAATACACATTTCCGTTCTTATATACTTCTTTACCTGCAATAGAACCAATATTTACAATAAAACCTGAATTGTTTTTAATCATAGTAGGAATAATTGCTTTGGATACATATAACAAACCTTTTACATTAATATCTAACATGGCATCCCAATCATCAACATCTCCATCTTGTATGGTTGATAACCCATGAGCATTCCCTGCATTGTTGATTAAAATATCAATCTGTTTAAAGTTTTCTGGAAGTGATTTTATCGCATCTGCAACTTCTTTTCTTTTAGAAACATCAAATTGTAAAGTAATTACTTCTGTAAGTTTACTAAGTTCTTGCTTTAATTGCTCCAGTCTTTCTTTTCGTCTACCACAAAGAATTAATCTGATATTATTTTTTGCAAAAAGTTCTGCTGTTGCCTTTCCTATTCCTGAAGTTGCGCCTGTTATAAATGCTGTTTTTATCATAAAAATTTTCTGTTACTATTTATATTGATTTTCTGTACTAATTTACCTTGAAAATATTACAAAAACAATTAAAACTTACATTGAGTTTTTAGGATATTGAAACCAATCAATTTTACAAAACGAAAAAGTCTTCGACAAGCTCAGACAGACATTCGTTAATTGAACTGCGATTAGATTATTATTTATACAAGAATTGAAAATAAAATAGTTTTAATGTTTTCTATTTTTAAAAAAGTATAAAACAAGAAAAAACCACCCTCCTCAGGGTGGTTCCTCTTTCAATTGGTTATTGAGAAATAACCAACCAAAAATCAACTAACCAAACTTTATTTTAAATTTCTTCTAACCTTTGTTTTTCTTTCTATTTTAGTACGTTTTCTGTTGTTATTCCTTACAACTTCTTTCGCGCTTTTAACATTTTTTTCACCTTTTAAGAACTGTATAAATCCTCTTCCAAAAAAATAATATGTTGTTTCTGAATTGTAATGAAAAAGACTAACCTTTCCATCATTAATAACGCTCAATTCAAACTCTTCAATATCTCCATTATCATAATTTAATGCTAAAATTTTTAAGTCTTCAAAACCAGTAACATCAAACACTTCATATCCTCCTACATAATCCCAATTAATATTTGCAATTTGTGTGCCAAAGTTATCTTGAGAACTCCTAAAAGTTGTTAAATTATCTGGTGTAAATTCTAAATAATTTTCATCATCAAAAGCATTTGGAGCTCCTCCTGTAGCATCAACTTTTTCCCAAGCCACATACTCTTGTAAAAAATATTCTATGTTTTCGTAAAATAACTGATCGTAATCGAAATTATTAATATTATAACCAATTAAATAATAGCTTACATTCTGATTAAAATTATAAATCTCTATTTCATTATTTGCTAAAATTGTAACTTCAAAATCGTTAAAACCATCTAAGTCATGATTCGTTTCTAACAAACCATTAAATGAATTATAGGTTCCAACATCAATTCCTAATCCATTTCCTGTTCTACCAATATCAACTATATTATTATTGGCATATAAAATTCCGTTGATAAAACTTAACGTAAATGCTCTTGAAACAAAAGGAATATCTCCTGTTCCTGCTGTTCTATGATAATCTACATACCATAAATCATATCCAGAAACAACCTCTTCTAATGTTGGTTGATATTCCACAAAACCATCATTATAATTTGTTGTACAAGAACTTAATAAAGTTCCAGTAATTATAATCGTAAAAAGTAGTTTTAAGGCTTTCATAAGCGTTCATTTTAATGGTTATGCTTATAAATAATCAAATTGTGTGCCATAAAAAAATCCACTCTAAAAAGAATGGATTAACTAATTGATTTTCTATTGTTTGGGCATTGAATCATAAAAGATTGTTTTCCCTTTTTTAATAGAATTTATTTTGAAGTATTTTGTTTTATCTTTTATTTTATAGCTGATAATTGCCTCATTTTGTTTCAACTTAAAAGGCATATTCTTGATAACTGGAAAATGATTATGAATCTCATTTGTACTATTTTCATCTAAGATTACATCAGGTTTTACCATTGATGAAAAAATAGCAGAAATCATTTTCTTATCTTTTACTTTACTTATAGAAAGCTTCTCTGCTCTTTTTGAAAAGTAAATAGTGTCAAACTTTATCACATAATTAGAATCATATCCAATATTAACAATCAATCCTTTAGCTGCTGTTGTTTTAACTGACCAATTATTATATACTGCAGATGTTATTACAAAAGGTGGTTTTTGTTCAAACTGAGTTGTTGCACACTTTGAAAATACTACAACAAGGAATAAAACTAAAAAATATTTACTTGGTTTCATATTGATGATTTCTAAATCAATTTCAAATCTTATGCCAAGATATAAAAAAAGAGCTTATCAATTTTTGATAAGCTCTTTTCTATAGTATAAAATATTTCCTTAAAAATATTTAAAATTTCTAATTTTTCAATGCTTCAGCACCACCAACAATCTCAAGGATTTCATTAGTAATTGCAGCTTGTCTTGCTTTGTTATACGTTAACAATAGATCGTCACGTAAATCTTTAGCATTATCAGTTGCTTTGTGCATTGCTGTCATTCTTGCACCATGTTCAGAAGCAAAACTATCTCTAATTGCTTTGTACAATTGTGTTTTTAATGACTTTGGAATTAAAGCTAAAACAATTTCTTCTTTAGTTGGCTCAAAAATATAATCAGAGTTTGCGTTTTCATCTCCACCTTCAATAGGTTTAATTGGCAAAAACTGTTCTACTTGTGGCAATTGAGTTGCTGCGTTTTTAAATTGATTGTATACCAATTCAATTTTATCATAAGTTCCAGAAACATATAAATCCATTAAATTTTCTGCAATTTCAGCAACGTTATCAAAAGTTAAATCGTCGTAAATATCATTTCTATTTTCTACAACTTTACGTGTTTTAGATAAAACATCGCCACCTTTTTTACCAATCGCAAATAAATCTACTTGTTTACCAGCATATTTTTCTGCAATAGTTCTTGTAACAGTTTTAGTTATTGATGAGTTAAAACCACCACACAAACCTCTGTTAGAAGTTACAACAACTAACAATACTTTATGTACTTCTCTTTGTGCAGAGTAATCTCCACCAGAATCGCTATCTAAAGTTGCACTTAAATTTTGTAATAATTCTGTTAATTTAGATGAATAAGGACGCATTGCAACAATTGCATCTTGTGCTTTTTTCAACTTTGCAGCAGAAACCATCTTCATTGCAGAAGTAATCTGCATTGTAGATTTAATTGAGGTAATTCTGTTACGTATTTCTTTTAAATTTGCCATATTTAAGTAATTAGTTGTTAGTAATTAGTTATTAGTTGTGGGTTTAAAACTCACAATCTAAAACCTAACTTCTAATTAAAATGCTTAGAAATTTCTGCTGCTGCTGCTGTTAATGTAGCAGTAACTTCGTCTGTTAATTTACCAGACTTTAAAATATCTAAAGTATCTCTATGCTTTGTGTTTAAATAATCGATGTAATCTCTCTCAAATTTTCTAACTTGATTTACAGGTACATCTTTTAACAAGTTTTTAGAACCTGCATAAATTATTGCAATTTGATCTTCTACTGTAAAAGGATCGTTTTGTGCTTGCTTTAAAATCTCTACGTTTCTTTGTCCTTTAGAAATTACATTCATTGTAGCTGCATCTAAATCAGAACCAAACTTTGCGAAAGCTTCTAATTCTCTATACTGAGCTTGATCTAATTTTAAAGTACCAGATACTTTTTTCATCGATTTAATCTGAGCATTACCACCAACTCTAGATACAGAAATACCTACGTTAATTGCTGGTCTTACACCTGAGTTAAATAAATCTCCATCTAAGAAGATTTGTCCATCAGTAATCGAAATTACGTTTGTTGGAATATATGCAGATACATCTCCTGCTTGTGTTTCAATAATTGGTAATGCAGTTAAAGAACCTCCACCTTTTACAATTCCTTTTAAAGAATCTGGTAAATCGTTCATTTCACTTGCAATTTTATCATCATTAATAACTTTTGCAGCTCTTTCTAATAATCTTGAGTGTAAGTAAAATACATCTCCTGGATACGCCTCACGTCCTGGAGGTCTTCTTAATAATAAAGAAATTTCACGATATGCAACTGCTTGTTTCGATAAATCATCAAAAACAATTAATGCAGGTCTTCCTGAATCTCTAAAATATTCTCCAATTGCAGCTCCAGCAAATGGTGCATATACTTGCATTGCTGCAGGATCTGATGCATTTGCTGCTACAATAGTTGTGTATGCTAAAGCTCCTTTGTCTTCTAACATGTTTGCAATTGCTGCGACAGTAGAAGCTTTTTGACCAATAGCTACGTATATACAATAAACTGGCTCACCAGCATCGTAAAATTCTTTTTGATTTAAAATAGTATCTAAAGCAACTGTAGATTTACCAGTTTGTCTATCTCCAATAATCAACTCACGCTGCCCTCTTCCTACAGGAATCATGGCATCAATAGCTTTAATACCCGTTTGTAAAGGTTCTGTAACTGGTTCTCTAAAGATAACTCCTGGTGCTCTTCTCTCTAATGGCATTTCGTATGTAGTTCCTTCAATAGGCCCTTTTCCATCAATAGGACTTCCTAGAGTATCTACAACTCTACCAACAATACCTTCACCTGCTCTTAAAGAAGCAATACGTTCTGTTCTTTTTACAGTAGAACCTTCTCTTACAGAAGTAGAAGCACCTAATAATACAACACCTGCATTATCTTCTTCCAAGTTTAAAACAATACCTTCTAATCCGTTTTCGAATTCTACTAACTCACCATATTGTACGTTAGATAAACCGTAAACACGAGCAATACCATCACCCACTTGTAGCACAGTTCCTACTTCACTTAATGAAGCTTGAGCCTCAAAATTAGTTAGTTGTTCTTTTAAAATTGCTGATACTTCAGCTGGTTTAATACTTGCCATTTATTTTGATATTAGATATTAAATATAAAAGTGAAAGACTCTTAAATCGATTACTTTTTATATAAAACTTTTAAACTTTACTTATAGTTTTGAAATATAATGACTATTGTCAAATTCCTTTTTTAATTCATTTAAATGGTTAGAGATACTTGCATCATACTGCACATCTCCAACACGTAAAATAAAACCTCCTAAAATTGCAGGATTTACTTCATTTTCTAAATTAGCTTTTTCACCTGTTAAAGCTAAAATTTTAGCTAAAACTTGCTCTTCTATTTCTGGTGAAATAGGCACAGCAGTTGTAACTTTAGCTACTTGTATGTGTTTATAATAATCATATATTAAAGTATATTGTTGTGCAATAGACCCTAACATTGGAATCCTTTTATTTTCTTCTAATAAATTAAATAACCCTAAAGTAATGTTGTTAACTTTATTAGCAAATACGGCTTTTAAGATATTCATCTTATCACCAGATTTAATAATAGGACTATTTAAAGATACTGCTAATTCTTGATTATCTTTTATTGTTGAAGCAATTAACTGCATATCTAAATTAACAGCAGTTTCATCTTTAGAATCTTTTGCAAGATTTAAAATTGCTTTAGCGTAACGTAATGCTGCTCTTGCGTCTTTCATATCAAATTAGTTTAAAGTAACTTCTTTTAAGATTCCTTCAACTAAATCAAGTTGATCTTTCTTATTAGATAATTCTTTTTTAATTACAGATTCTGCAATACCAATAGATAGTTCTGCAACATTTTTCTTTAATTCTGCTAATGCAGATTGCTTTTCTTGTTGAATAGAAGCTTGTGCTTTTTCAATCAAGGCACTTGTTACTTCTTTGGCTTCTTCTTTAGCAGTTGCAATCATTTTATCGCTAATTTCTCTAGCTTCTTTCATCATTGCTTCTCTTTCTGCTCTTGCTTCTTTTACTAATTTTGCATTATCTGCTTGTAAATTTTGCATTTCTTTACGCGCATTTTCTGCGGCTGCTAAAGCATCTTCGATACCAGATTCTCTTTCGTCTAAAGACTTTAAAATTGGTTTCCAAGCAAATTTAGCCATCAAAAATAATAAAATTATTAAGATAACAATTTGCATAAAAAACAAACCAGGTGAAAAATCGTTCAATAAAGTTTCCATTCTATAAACTATTTATTTTATTTTTTGTTTAATTAGAAAAACATAGTTCAGTTTTTCTGAATAATTTTAATCTCTTAAAAAGATAAATAAAACACATTCTATAACCAACCGTTATAAAATGTGTTTTTCTGTTTTTAAGCTGGATTACCTAAAATTAATGCACCAAATGCTAATCCTTCTAATAAGGCACCAATGATGATCATCGCTGTTTGAATTTTTCCAGATGCTTCTGGTTGACGAGCAATACCTTCCATTGCTTTACCTCCAATTTGACCTAATCCAATTCCACCACCGATTACGATTAATCCTGCTCCAATTAAATTGTACATACTAACTGATTTTTATATATTAATTAAACAAATACTAATTCTCTTTTATATTCTCCTTGATGGAGATTCTGACTTTCGTCAGAATTAGTTCAACATGCCAAATCTAAGATTTGGTGTTTCACTAATGATGCTCATGTTCTTCTACAGCCATTCCAATAAATAACGATGACAACATCGTAAAAATAAATGCTTGTAAAAATGCTACTAAAATTTCAATAATCATTATAAATAATGCCAACACTAAAGACATACCTGTAGACGCTACTGGTCCAAAAGCATCTTTCATTGTTACCATTAATGCAATTAAACTCATTACCACAAAGTGACCTGCTGTAATGTTTGCAAATAAACGCACCAATAATGAAAACGGTTTAATTAAAATAAAACCTGCCAATTCAATTACTGCTAAAATTGGTCTTAATATATAAGGCACTCCTGGCATCCATAATGTGTGTGCCCAGAAATCTTTGCTACCATTAAACATGTAAATTACCATTGTAAACAACGCTAAACAAACAGTTACTGCAATTTGCCCAGTTACGTTGAACCCTAAAGGTGTTAAACCTAATAAGTTTAAAATCCAAATAAAGAAAAACACTGTTAATAAAAAGCCCATAAACTTTTTATATTTTTTCTCCCCAATATTTGGTCTTGCTATTTCGTCTCTAACATAAATTACCAAAGGTTCTAAAACTCTACTAAATCCTTTTGGTACTTGTCTTGTTTTGTATTGTTTTGCCAATTTAGAAAACGCTAAAAGCATTAAAAAACCTGCAAACAAAATACCAACAACACTTTTTGTAATTGAAAAATCTAAAACTTTAGCTGCGTTTGTTGCATGATGTGCTTCATCAAAAGAAACAGAAGTTGCTCCGTTTTCTAATTCGTAAATTTTAGAATGTATTTTAGCAAACTTTAACCCTTTCTTTTCAACAATTACATGACCATCATCATTATGATGAAACTCTGATGACATAAACGTAACCAAACCTTCGCTTGTCCATAAAATAACTGGTAATGGAAAACCTACGTGCTTTCTTTCACCATCATCTGAAGTGTAAGAAAACAACGAAAAATCGTGAGAGTCTTTAAGGTGATGTTTAATGTAAGCTTTTACTTCTTCACCAGTATTAACGCGACCATCATCATTTTGATGACCTGTTTCTTTATCTATTTCCGAAGCAAAAAATGTAGCAGAAAAAAGTGCTATTATCGCTATTGTAAGAAATTTGATTGATTTTTGTGCAATCTCCATTGTTAAAATACGCTTTCTAAATTCGGCGCAAAGGTATGTAATTATTCAAAAATACAAACCATTTTATCTAATCTTTTTTATTTAAAATTCTGGCAATGAAAATAGCCTCTGTTAATAAAAAAATAAACATGGGTAAAATCAACGAAGTTTTAGCAATTCCTGTTAAAATAATATCGTTAAATAGTGATTTATAAAAGACTACGCAAAAAAGTATCATTTTTAAAAACAAACATCCTAAATAGATAAAACCAAGCTGAGAGAATATTTTATCAACATTTGCTAGCAGTCTAAAATTAACACAAATTAACAATGAAAAACCAGCATGAAAAATATATACTTTTTTTAAGGAAAAAGGCAAAATAAGTTCATTTGCTTTAAGATAATATTCATGCAAAAAAAAACTCACCATAAAAAGTGAAGAGAATGTTACGATGTAGAGAAAAATACTTTTAATCATTTATTTTATTGGCTTGTCTTATTAATAAATAAATTGATATAAAAACTGCAAGTAGTGTAATTGTTTGTTTTAAATAAGTTGTTTCAAACTTAACATCTAACCATTTACCCAACAAAAAACCAAGATAAATTGTTAAACCCATTTGCAAGCCTGCACTAGAAAGTTGCAGCGCTTTATTTAGCGTTTTTTTTGTTTCCTTCTTTTGATTTATCTTTTGCTGATTTTTTTTCATCCTCTTTATTTACCTCTTTTACAATAGCTTTCATAGTACAAGATGCGTTAAATGTTGCTCCAGGTTCTATAGATAATTTACCAACCACAACTTCTCCAGAAATTTTTGCAATTGCTTTTACAGTTAAAATTTTTTCTACAGTTAACTGCCCAGAAAATGTGCCTTCAATATCTGTATTTAAAGCCTCTATAGTTCCGTTTACAACACCTCCAGAACCAATAATAACTCTTCCTTTTGTTTTTAAATCTCCTTCTAAAACACCATCTATTCTATAATCTCCGTCAGAAATTATTTCTCCTTTTATGGTTGTATTTTTTGCAATAACATTTCTTTCCATTTTTTTAGGCTTCTTGTTTTTAGAAGTTTCTTCTTTTTGTTTTTCTAACATTTATTTAGTCAATTGTATTACAATTGCTTTAGCTTTTTTCCCCTCTTCTGTATTACCATAATTTACTGCTACATATTCTAAAGCAGTTTTATAAGTTTCTTTATCTTGAAACTTACCAATGGCAAGTGCTTTTAAAAGCTCGAATTTTGGTAATAAATCTGCATTTGGTATCGTTGGTAAAGTTGCATCGATTTTAGTAATTACATCTTCAAATTTATCCTCTTTATATAAATAATAAATTTCTTTGTACGTTTTTTCAACTTCAGTTTCTTCAATTTGTTCTTCTTCAAACTGAATTTCTGGATTCAAAATTATTTGCGCGAATTTTGTTTCTGGATATTTTGTTAGAATAACATTTTTATGTTTTTCGGCATTTTGGGCTTCACCTAAATTTGTATAAATTTGATACAAATGCCAGTTTATTGGTAAAATTAACTCTTTATTTGGGTTTAAAGAAGCAACTCTTTCTAGCCTTTGTTTTGCTAAATTTTGATTTTTAAATTGTTCTTTATAAATCAAACCTAACTCATATAAAGCTTGATTTCTATCTATAACCAAACTATCGATTACAACTTGTTCTGTAGGAATTGCGTTTAAATAAGTATCTAAATCATATTTTAAATTGGTTTTAGAAACCTGTGTAGAATCTTGTAATGCACTACCAATTGTTGCTTTTTCTGACCATCTCCAATTATCCTCTAACCTTCTTGCTCCCCAAATTTTTTGAAATTCGGTTTTACCAAAACTTAACGATTGATTGTTATAAAAATACCACTTTCCTTTATCAGCAGCATTTAAACCATTACTAACGTTCCCAAATGCTATTTGATTTAATCTTAATTGTGCAGCATCTTCATCTGCCTTTTTAATTTTTTCTATATAATTCTCAAAA
Source organism: Polaribacter sp. Hel_I_88 (assembly GCF_000687935.1). NCBI lineage: Bacteria > Pseudomonadati > Bacteroidota > Flavobacteriia > Flavobacteriales > Flavobacteriaceae > Polaribacter > Polaribacter sp. Hel_I_88. The sequence goes on from NZ_JHZZ01000001.1 coordinate 1,250,562, forward strand.
AATGCTGTTTGTTCTTCTTTTGATAGGGATGCAATTTTAATAATGCTATCATTTTCGGTAACAACATCTTCAAACTTAATTAAAGAAGCTAAGTTTTTATATTTTCTTTTGATGCGTCTAATTCTGATATCTAACGTATCATTTGTAACTTGTAAAACGCTATCATAATAAGAACTTGCTTTTTGATATGCGTCTTGTTTAAAATAGATATTTCCAAGTTTTTCGTACGTATATGTTTTTTGTTTATCTCCGCCATTTTTAGATCTCAAAGAACTATTATAATAAGCAATTGCTTGTTGTAAACTGTCGTTTTTTTCATGTAGAAAACCAACTTGATAATTCAATTCATCTAAAAAAGGTCTATTATCTCGATCTTTAATCAGTTTTTTCATATCATCGATTAAAGAGACAATTGATGAATCTTTTTCACTGTTTTTTGCAATTTCTAAACGTGCGTGAATTTTATATTTATAAGGAGCTTTTTTAAAGTTTGCCAATCTTCTAAAAACTACATTTGCTGAATCTTTTTTATTTTCAGAAGCATAAAGTTGTCCTAAAATAAATAAATTTCTTGCTGCTTGGTATTCATCGTTTAAAGTTCTAGTAGCTAATTGTAAGTGCTTTTTAACTTTTTGAAGACTATCTGTTTTTGTGTATGCCATTGCCAAAGCTGTGTGCCCTTTTTCTTTAATTTCTTCTGGCAAATTTTTCTCTACACTATCATTTGCTTGTAAAAGCAACTTTAAAGATTCTATAGCAAACTCTTCATTATCTAATCTTACGTTTGTTTTTGCTCTCCAAATTTTGGTTTCTGAGATTAAACTAGCATTTGGATAATTAAGAATTACGTAATTAAAAGCCTCTATTGCAGGAATAAAACGTTGTGAGTAATAGCGATCTTTACCAAGTAATAAGTAGGCTTCGTCCATTTGGCTATTTCTCTCAATACCATCAATATTCATTTTATGAAGCTGAATAGCTTTTACTGCTTTTTCTTCAGATTTTTCGAACGGAGTTGATGTTTTATTATCATTGTCATTCCCACCAAAACCAGCACCTGGACCGTTATTAAATTTTGGAATTACAATTTTATCTTCCTGAAACTCTACAGGTTCTATGGGTAAAATTTCAAAATAATCATCTTTGTAACCTTCATTTATGCCATCAATACCTTCTTTAAAAGCCTGTTTTCCATTAAATAAAACATTGTATTTTGTGGTTAATGCATGATAATTCCTACTAATAATAGTATTCTTTTTGGTGCTACAAGAATAGATAGCCACAAAAAGTATTAAAATGACAAGTATTTTTTGAGTGTTTTTCACACAGATACATCTAAATTAAAAAATTGTTTTTCAAAACTAAAAACTCTTATTTATAACTAATTTTGAACTAAAATAGTATAAATAAGAGTGTAAAAATAGTAATAAAATAAGAATAGCGTACTTATACCGAAAAATAACTCTCCAACTCTTTTAAAGTTTCTGTTGATGTTACAATATCTTTCACCACATTTCCTTTATCTAAAACTACAATTCGCTCACAAACTTCGGTTACGTGTGTTAAATCGTGACTAGAAATTAACACAGTAACCTCTCTATTTTCAGTTAATTCTTTAATGATTGTTTTTAACCTGATTTGAGTTGTAGGATCTAAATTTGCAAAAGGCTCATCTAAAATTACAACTTGTGGATTGCCCATCATTGCTGCAACAATACCTGCTTTTTTCTGATTTCCTTTGCTTAGATCTCTTAAAAACTTCTTTTTTCCTGTGATTTCTCCATTAAAAAACTCATCAAACTTGCTTAAAAAAGTTTTCACATCAGCCTTGTTCATGCCTCTTAAATCGCCAACAAACTCAAAATATTCTTCTGGAGTTAAATAACCGATTAAAAAAGATTCATCAATAAAAGAACCTGTAAAAGATTTCCACGCTTCACTTTCGTTCACTTGAATATCATGGTTTACAATGGCACCTGAAGTTGGTCTTATCAAATCTAACAAAATATTAAAATAAGTGGTTTTTCCTGCACCATTATTACCTACCAAACCAAAACTTTGTCCTGTTGGTATCTCTAAAGATTCTATATGCAATACCTCTGCTTGTCCGTATTTTTTGGTAAGTTGCGTAGTTTGTATCATTGTGTGTTTAGTTTTCTTGATTAAATGCGTGAATCATTACATATTTATTTGCAATGTATTTTTTTGTGATGGCTGCCATCATTTTTTTATGCAAAGCAATGCCAATAAAGCCTAAAATTGCCAAAGTTAAGGTTGCAATTTCAAAACTAACTAACCAATTTATCAATCCAAAAATTGCCATTGGTAAAATCATTAAAGGCAAACCAATTAACCATTGTACAGCTCCTGTTCCTTGAAAATTAAATGCGGCTTTTTCATCTAAATTTATCTTTTTTCTGTTGAAAGTTCCTCCATATAAAATTACATGTGTATTTACACCCACATTGTAAATCATGGCTGCAAAATGGACTAATAAAATTTTCCATCCAAAATACACATAAGGAATTCCAAGAACAAAAAGTGCAACCACACTAATTGCCATTAGTGTAAATTTTGACTTTAAATAACGTTCGTATTTAAAATTCTGACTCATTAGCATTTTATAGTAACTGCTGTCCCAAGCAGGAATAAATTGCCCAAAATTGATTAAAAATGTTCCTGTTGAGAAAATCCCGACTAAAACATACATTACTTGCATTTCTGCATACATTGGTTGCGTATAGAAAATTAAACCATAACCCAAACCAACTGCCAACATCCAAATACCAGATTTTGTCCGTTTATTTCTCCACATTAAACGTAAATCGTTTTTTATAAAAGGTGCTAAATCTCCTAATTTTTCTGTAAATGATAAATCGGATGCGTTTACCTCTTTTATTTTTTCTGATATAATGGCATCTAAATAAATTTCGTTTCGTAATTGTTTATAGTTTGTAACATATAACCCTATTAAAATCAATAAAAATATAGCTGCTAAAAATGGCGTTTGATAAATGGCATCAAAACCTTTACCTACAAAACCAGGCAAATCGAACCAATTAAAATGTTGCACTAAATATCCTAAAATCAACAGCGTTATCAACCCTCCAAAAACAGTGTTATTTTTATTGACTAAAAAGTTAAAGAAATTTGCAGATTGTATTAGTAAAATCATGGTTGCTAACCAACCCAAAACCCCTGCTATATCATAACCTTCTTTAATTAATACGATTGAAAATGGAATGTAAAAAAACAAGCCCATAATATTAAAAAAGGACAAAGATGATTTTGCCAAAATAAAATGGACAATCTTATTTTTGAATAGGCAATGTTAGCAAAGGTTTAATATTCATTACAGGTAATTTCTGCATGATGTACCTGAAAATTAAATCGCCAATAATTGCATATAATAAAAATGCGTTTGCAACCAAAAGTGGATCTTTGTTTGGATATATATCTTTTAAGGCATAAAAACCACCAAAGCCCATAATTAGGAATATAACAGTAAAATAAAGCCCAAAAAATCCGATTAAAATTTTTGCTCCCAAACTTTTACTAAAAGAAGCTGATCGAAAAAATTGTTTCCATTCTAAGTTTAAAAAATGTGAAATCATAGGTTTGGTTAATTAGTTGGTTTATTAGTAGTTGATTTTGTTTTTTTGTTACAAACTTTTTACAATTTTATATTCTGGGTAGGTTTCTTGTAACAATTCTTCTGCTTTTTCTGGAATTACGTAGTTAGAAACGTAAAATAGAATACAAAGCACTGTTAAAATGAAGGAGATAATAACAAGCAAATAGGTTTCCATTTCAAGAAAGTTAAAATTTGTTAAGTTGATAATATTAAACAAATTAACTAAAGCCATCACAGTAAAGCCATTTTTTGTAGTGCCAATCATTTCTTCTAACAAAAAGATTTTTTCATTATTTTTTTCTTTTTTCTTACGTTCCTTTCTAACTTTATAAATCATAATCATTTCAAAAATGATAACTATTAAAAGTGTTCCTAAAAGAATAAATTCTGAGTATGGAATTTGAAGCACAATAAAAAACCCTAAAAAAATAAGTGCAGTCGTTATAATTTTTGGCAACGTAAACCATTCTTTAGCAAAACGTAACAAAATTTTCCAATAACGTTTATTCATTTGTTTTTGTTTAGCTTCAACAACATCCATAAAACCAAAAATACCGAATTTCTTAAAGGATTTATCTCTGGCGTTTATAAATGATAAATCAGGCTGCGCCTGCCAAATTTCTTCGATATCGTTTGCTAAATGATCTACCAACTCAGTTTGCACATCATAATGATATACATAATGTTGGCGTGTAAATTTGTAAAGGTTTTCTATTTGAGGGTTTGTTAGTTTCATAGTTGAAAAATTTACTCCAAACTAAATTTAGGATTTACCAAATGTTGCATTGTTTTTAAAAACTCTTGCATTTCTGCTAATTTGTTGGCAGTTTCTTTGGTGCCACTTTCTGTAAGCTTGTAATATTTACGGAGTCTGTTACCAACTTTTGCAACCTCAACATCTAACAAACCATCAGCTTCTAACTTATGTAAAGCTGGGTACAAAGCACCTTCTGTAATATTTAATTCGCCTTTGGTAAGCTCTTTTACTCTCTGGGTAATTTCATAACCATACATTTTATCATTACTTTCTAATAATTTTAAAATGATGGTTTGTAAAGACCCTTTGTATAATTTTTGTTTCGCCATTTTCGTATCTTTATCATCCTTAAAGCTAGATAAATTTTCAAAGAAATTAAGCTTCTAATGCTTTCGTGAAAATTTATAAATATTTACTGAAACCAAATATACATAATTTTCTTATGTATAAGAATAGTATGTATTAACTTTTGATAAAAAAAATTCCGAAAATTTACATTTTCGGAATTTAATTATTTTGTAATTTTAAGAATTCTTAGCTTTAAAAAAGGAAGAATCTTTAAAAATATGAGTTTTCCCCTTTGGGGAATTAAAGGGGCTTTTCCACCTTTAAAACATCAGCAATAATACGTTCTAATTCTGTTTTTGGTAAAGCTCCATTTGCCATTTGTGGGTCACCTTCTGCAGGGCAAAACAACATTGATGGAATACTTCTAATGCCAAATGCTGCAGCTAATTCTTGTTCAGCTTCAGTATCAATTTTATAAACATCAATCTTCTCTTTATATTCTTCAGAAAGCACTTCTAAAACTGGTGCTAATGCTTTGCATGGGCCACACCAATCTGCATAAAAATCAATCAAAGCTGGCTTGTTTCCTTCAAATTTCCATTCTTTATTTTTTTCAAAGTTGAATATTTTTTCTAAAAATGTTTGTTTTGTTAAGTTTTCTGTCATTGTTATTTTATTTTTCTCAATTCAATTGAGTTTTTGTTAATTTATAATTCTGCAAAATTAGTCGGTTTTAAGGTTGATACATTACAGTTAGTTATGTTTCTAAAAAAATGACTCACAGAATTAAATTCAGAAAATAAAAAAAGTATCATTTGCAATAATTAAGTTTGTTTTGCAACGAATTGGCAACAACTCTACATAGCTATTGAAACTTACTAAATCTTAAACTGTTGTGCATTTTAAATAATGCTAATTTTAATGTTATTTATATTTCTATTAAATACAAATTTGTTAATATATTGAATAATTGTTAACGCTGTTATTTTTGATAATACTCTAGTTTTAAAAACACTAAAAGATTTAGCGTAATTTCTTCTAATCATAAATTGATCACGTAACTGCGAAAATAATGTCTCAATTCTTTTTATTTTCTTTCTAAATACATAAGGTTGATTTTTGATATTTTTCTTAATACTTCCAATATTCTTTCGTAATTTACACTTATATTACTCATTATAAATGATTTAAGGTTAAATAAATTTACTAATTTTCAGTAAGATGAGCAACTATTTTAACTTAAATCATAATGCACAAAAGGTTTAAGCAAATATTTAATACAAAAAGTGCTATACAGTTTCTATTTTTTTACAACAATTGTAGTTATTAATTTTTATTTAGACACAAGAAATAAAAAAGAATTCTTATTTTGTAAGTAAAAAACCACAACTTAAATTCAATATAAAATGAATCATATTACCAACCTAAAAAAAATAATATTCGTAGCTGGGATTGCTTTATTACAAATCGTAGGATTACAAACCATTAATGCAGAAATTAAACTTCCTGCAATTGTATCTTCTAACATGGTTTTGCAGCGTAATACCAATATTTTAATTTGGGGATGGGCAAATGCAAATGAGAAAATAGATATTAAAACTTCATGGATTGCTAAATCTTATCAAATAAAAGCAGATAAAAATGGAAATTGGAGCGTAGAGATTAAAACAACAAATAGTAAAAAACCTCATACAATTAATTTAAAAAGTTCAGTTTCAAACATTACGTTAAACAACATATTGTTTGGAGAAGTTTGGCTGTGTTCTGGACAATCTAATATGGAGCAGCCCATTAAAGGTTTTGATGGACAACCTACTTTTGGTTCTTTAAATGCTACAGTAAATTCTTACAACCCAAATTTACGTTTATTTACGGTTCAAAAAGAAGGCTCAAAACAAGCATTAAATGATATTGCAAAGTTTACCAATTGGCAAGAAGCTTCATCTGAAACTGTTCCTGATTTTAGTGCAATTGCTTATTTTTTTGGTCAACAATTACAAGAAGTATTAGATGTTCCAGTTGGTTTAATACACACTTCTTGGGGAGGTAGTAGAATTGAAGCCTGGATGAGTAATAAGGTAATTAGCACATATCAAAGCGTTAATCTTGACAATGTAGATATCTCAAAAGGTACAAATCAAATTCCTTCTGTTCTTTTTAATGCAATGATTAATCCTTTAGTTAATTATAAAATAAAAGGGGCTTTATGGTATCAAGGAGAATCTAATAGAACTGAACCAGAAGAGTACAAGAAACTATTCCCTGCAATGGTTAAAGATTGGCGATCGCGTTGGGAAATTGGAGAATTCCCATTTTATTTTGTTCAGATAGCTCCTTTTACTTATTCGAACAATAAGCTTTTAGAAAATAAAGATAATTCTGCTTTTATGAGAGAAGCACAACTTCAATCTTTAGATTTAATTCCTAATTCTGGAATAGCCATTACTATGGATATTGGTGATGAATTTTCCATTCATCCTCCAAAAAAGAAAGAAGTTGCAGACAGATTATTGTACAATGCATTAAACAAAACCTACGGATTTAAAAATATAGATTATAACGCACCTTCTTATGATTTTTTTGAGATTCAAAATGGTGGAATTAAACTTTCTTTTAAAGATGTAGAAACTGGAATTTATTCATTTGATACTATAGAAGATTTTGAAATTGCAGGAGCTGATAAAGTCTTTTATCCTGCGGAAGCTAAAATTGTAAATCGTAGAAATATATTTGTTAAAAGTGATAAAGTAGAGAAACCCATTGCTGTTAGATATGCATGGAAAAACTGGGTAAAAGCTTCTCTTTTTGACAATTCTCTTTTACCTCTCTCTTCTTTCAGAACAGATAGCTGGAGTGATTCTAAATAATTCAACGGTTTAGTTTTAATAGAAAATAAACTTATTACAATAAAATTTTTGAAACTAAATAGGCATTGAAATGATAGTTTCATTATTCAAAATTTGAAAATGATAATATATCTATTCTATAAAATAAGTATATGCTTTTTTTCCTTTCTTCTCTTATAACTAAAAGGCAAGAAAATATAGTAATAAGCATTACCATAAATAAAATGATTTTAAGAAAAAGCTATTTAACAAGTTCTCTAATGAAAATTTGTATAAATTTTAGTTTGTAAAATAAATAGGATAGTGCAATTCTTCAGTTGTATAAAGTAGAAAAATAAAATTTTTAAAACTTAATAACTGCTTTATACTCTGGAATAATATTAAAGTTTTTAATTTCTAAATACCCTCCTTTTTTAAATTTAGGAACGTTTTTTAAATCTTTAAGATATTCATATTCTTTAAACATTGGATGAAAAATAAAAACCATTTCATTATTTTGTAATTTTACAACAAAATCTTTAAGACTTATTTCCCATTTTCTTTCATGATATAAGTGATCTGTAATCATCTCTCCATCTATAAAGGCCAATCCTCTATCACCAATATAATCAACTTCAACAAAAACATCGTTTAGTTTAGAAACATCAGATTTTAAATTAAGCGTATATTTTCTTTCAGAAATCATTTCAACGATTACTTCTGGTTTTACTTCTTTAAATTTTACTTTAAATTCAGTAAACAAACTTTTCGTTTTTTTTATTTTTTCAATTCCAGCTCCTTTTACAGTTGGTTTAAAATTGCTCGAAGGATAAAATTGCAAACCAGTAGCAGTTACTTTGCTAATTAACTGAAAACTATCATTATCTTTAAGTATAAGACTATTAGAAATAATTAAATTTTCATCTATTACATTTGCATTTAATGCCATTTCTTCTGTAATAACAAGAAATTTTTCTCCATTTGCTTCGAATGAAAATGGTTCTAAAAAATTACCTTGTATTCTATTTAACTTACCAAACTTAGTTAGTTTAGCGTTCTTAAGTTTACTTATTTTTATTTTATTAGAAAAAATTACCTCTGGAGTAATGCCATTAATAGCAGAAAAAACATAATGATTTTCATTATTATTTTTTAAAATTGTTAAAGGCTGCACTGTTGCAGATTTTACTACAACATTTTTTAATTCTAAATTAAAAGGAAAAATTGCACCTATTTTTGATGGAATGCTAAATGTTTCTTTTAACGGAAAAGAAATTTTTTCATTTTCTGCTTGTATTTCAATTGCTACATCTTTAATATCTTTATTTTCTAAATGATCTTGAAAATTAACAATAAATACAAATCCCGAGTTCTCAAAAGACCGAACAGAATAACGAAGCGTTTCCAAATCTTCTGGGATAATATTAGCATTTGTTTCTGGCAAAGTTGTCTTCATGGGCGCCAATTTATCTGCATAACTTTCCAAAAATAAATGAAGCATTTTTAAGCTTTTGTAATGGTGACGAACCTGACCATACTGTCCAATTGGTGCTTGAAAATCATAATTAATTCTCGGTATTCCGTTTACTTCTTCATTGTAAAACTTACCCTCAAAAGAAGGTGTAGATCCACCATGATACATATAATAACCAATTCCATTAGAACCACTCCCAATAGTTCTAACAATTAAAGGACTCACACTTTTATAATCTACAATAGGTCGGCGAGAATATTTAACTTGAATACCCGGGCCTAGTTCTGCCGGAATAGATGGATATAATTCTGCATTATAACTAACAGGACTATAGTCTGGGTTCTTATGAATGTCTTTAAAAAGATAAAATTTTGATGGTGCCGGTTCACTCCAAAAGGGGTAAGCGTAACCAGCTGTTACTGGGAGACTTTGTTTTTCTATAATCGCAGCATTACTCCAGCCTGTTACAGTATATAGCGGAACATCTATACCGTGTTTTTGTGCAATTTCTTTTAATTTTAGCATGTGTCTTTTTCCTTGTGCTGCCCAAGGATTAATTCCGTCTGTTACTGCAATTTGCTCATTAGCTAAAGCAGCTTCTTGATCTGCCACAGTATATTCTTTTCTACTTCCAGGATACGAAAATTCCCAAGGAGCAGCTGATCCTTGATATTCATTCTCCAATTGCACTCCAATAATTGGACCTCCATCTTTATACAAAAGACCTTCTATTTGGTTTGCAATTTTGCCATAAAGTATGTCAACATATTTTAAGTAACCAGGATCGTTACTTCTAATCTCAAATTTCTGACCATACATCCAATCTGGAATACCGCCATTTCTCATTTCTCCGTGACAAAATGGCCCCATTCTAACAATAGTAAACATATTATGTTTTTTTACTAATGCTATGAACTTACGTAAATCTAAATTTTTACTCCAGTCAAATTTACCTTCTTTACGTTCATGAATATTCCAAAAAACATAAGTTGCAATTACATTTATCCCTCCGGCTTTCATTTTTAGTATTGATTCTTCCCAGTATTCTAAAGGATATCTTGAAAAATGAAATTCACCTACAATAGGAAAAAAGGGTTTTTTATTTAATTCAATGAAGTAACTATTAACAGAGATTTCATCTCCTAAATTATTTTTACCTCCCAAATTTAAATGTCCTCTACTAATTTTTTTTTCAGGTTTTTTGATATTTATTTCATATGTTTTTTGAGCGATTGCACTACCAGTAATAAAAAAGCATAGAAAGGTGAAAATAAATTTATTCATTTGAAGGTTTTTTTTAGAGTAGAAATATTTTATTTAACTAGAGCCTTTAAAATTGATGAAGAAAAGATATAAATATAATTTTATTGATTAAAAGAATTAATTTTTATAAAAACACCATCATGTTTTAAAAAAAAAGCCTCAAGAAAATTATTTCTTCGGCCTTTTTAAAAGTATTAATTTTAAAACAAAATTATCTTTGAATGTTTATATCTTAAAAGAAATTAAAAATTTCAAAAAAAAGCTTTGTGAAATTATCACAAAGCTTTTTTAATATAAAAAATAATTAGTTTTTTATTATTTTTCTTGTTGAAGTATTTCCTTTATCGTCAGATATTTTCAACAAATATATTCCAGATGCTAAATTACTAACATCAAAATCTTCTTTATTTAAAGCGAAAACTCTAGAAGTCATATTTTTACCTATAATGTTAAAAAACTCAACGCTTTTTATAGTTACGTTTGTTTTATTAGAAATCTTTAACGAATTTAATACAGGATTAGGATACGTTTCTATAGAGCTAGCTAACTCAAAACTTTCTGTACTTAATGTTTGTGCGTCTGGCGAATCATTAAATCTAATATTATCAATATAACCAAAAGACTGTGAATCGTCTAGGATTGGAACATAACCACCTGTTGCATTAGGATTTCCAGCATCTGGATGAATGGTTAGATATGTAATTACTCTACCTGTAGCACCACCTTCTAAAGGAAGTACAATATCTTTCCATGTTCCTGCATCTGCAGTACCATATCTAAATCCAGCTGGAACTCTTTGAACTGAAGAATTTGAACCTTGCTTATCATTGTCTCCATTAGCACCATCGAAACCATCAGATCTAATCACTAAATCTGCAAGATTGTCATAATGCGCGTAAAAATGTACATATTTAGTGGTGTTTGGCTGTATCGTTATAGCTTCTGGTAATTCAAAGAAAAATAACGCATACCAATTTGGTTGCGCACTTCTAGATACTTTAATAACCTTTGCAGAGGTATTACCTGTTGTGTTAGGATTATCTACAATCTCTGTAACTATATTAAATCTATCTGTTCTAGCTGGTGCAATATCTTCTGCATTGTATACTACAACTTCTTGTGCAGAAAGAAAAGACGTTGTAAAAATTAAAGAAAATAGTAAAAAAGTAATTTTTTTATTCATAATATTAAAATTTAAGTTTATATAGTATAAATTTAAAAAAACATTTTAAGCAAGCCTATAGACAATACTTATATTTATATGGATATAAATACTTTTAAGAAGTAAAAATATAGTTAAAACTGCTATATTTTTCTAAAAAAAAAGAATTTTATAGTAGCTATTAAAATAATAAACAAAAAACTCCAACTAAAAAAGTTGGAGTTTTTACTTTTACAAAGTAACTCAAAAAAATTAAAAACCTGTTCCTGGGTCTACAGGAGCAGAAGAAGCTTGTGCTTTTTGCGGGTTTAGAATCATATAAGTACCTAAAGCAGTTAATGCTGCATATTTGCCGTAATTACTAATCTTTTTTAGAGCGTCTTTACGAGTAATTTCTTTATTATTTTTTATATTTTTCTTCATAATATTCTTCTTTAAGATTCTCGTGAATTATTTTAAGATTATTTTTTTATTTAATGATCCTTTTTCAGTCTCTAATTTTACAATATACATTCCTTTTGCAATTTTAGGAAGTTTGAATTCTGAAGTATTAGTTGACTTAAAATCCACTTTTACGATTTCTCTTCCTAAAATATTATATAAATGTAATGTGCCCTTTTGATTATCTATACCTGATATTTTTAACATTCTATTTTCTAACTGATAAATATTTACACCAGTTAAAGAGTTATTTTCTGTAGATAATACTCTAGAACTTGTATGAATAAAGAATCTTCCTGAGCCATTTACTTTTTCGTTTAAAACAAATTTAAAATCACCATTACTTAAATTGACTAATGATTTTTTTTCTCTATCTTCTAAAATCACTTTAATACCTTCAGGTAAGTTTGATGCATTTGCAGATATAACAATTTCTTTTCCAGATGTTGCTTTTATACCAACTGGTATAACCAAAGTTTCAAGATCTGAGTTCGGCAAACTTTGTACACCTAATTTTCTACCATTATTATCTACAATTAATTCTGTATAAACAGCTAAATCATAATTTACACCTGTAAACATAGATCCATCAAATCCATTATCGAATTCTGTTGTTGTACCGTCAATAAAATATAATTTAGTGTTATTTATTAAATTATCTTGCGTTATTTTCAACTCAATTTCTGGTCTAGATTTTTTTAAGAAAGAATCTGTTTTATGACTTTGGTTAGCAACGTTAAACGTAACCTTATTATTAGATGCAGAACCAGCGCTTACAAAGAAACCTTGTCCTGGCGCAATTTCAAAAGCAGCATCTGCACCAGACATTTTCTCTACATAACCCCCCATGTTTACTCCGTTTTTATTTTCATCCCATATCCATATAGTTTGTTCATCCAATCTATCTGCAGCTGCATTATCTGTAAAAAACGTTCCTAAATTAATATAAGAAGTAAATGGGTTACCAACAAAATTAAAATTATTAGTTCCTTGTGTTATCGTTGGTTCTACCATTCCTTTTGTGTAAGTTCCTTTAAAAATTAAAGCAGAACCTCCTGTTGTATTATCTAACTTTGCTATTAAACCAGTACCTGGTGATATAACCTCTGAACTACCTGTAGTAAAATAAGACCAATCTTCTGTTATATTGCTATAAGTTGCCAAACCTACTCTGCTTCCTCCAGTACCGTTTGCCAAATTATTATTTGCTTGCATTTTGGTTAATGTTTCTCCAGAAACTGGCGAAGCAACAGAATACCATGCTTTGGCTAAATCTGCGTCTTTCGCAATGGTTCTTTCATAACTAATTTCTCCGGTAGACGTTTCATTAACTATTAAAGAACCTCCAGATTTTATATTTAAGTTTGCACCTGCTGTTACTGTTAAATCTTTTACAGTTACCCCTGTACTTCCAGTAATTTCTACAGTTTGTCCTGTAGGTATTTCTGCAGATCTCGTTGCACTTGGCACCCCAATTTCCCAATTTGTAGCATCATTCCAATCATTACTTGTTGCTCCAGACCAAGTATTTAAAATTGTTGGTGTAGCACTATTGGTTATTTGCACATTATCTATATAACAAAAATCTGTTGCTGCGTTTAAAACTTTATAGGTTGTATCACCTGCACCACCTACAAGACCAAAAGCTTGCATTGCGTCAGGATGAAACATCATATATGAAACTGCTTTTCCTTCTGTACCTCCAGGTATTTCTATAACCACTTCTTGCCATTCACCTTCATCACCATAAATGTAAGCTGATGAAGGCCTAAGTATTCCGTTGTTTGAACCATTCTGTGCACCATCTCTAGCATCCCATCTAATTGCAAAATCTGGTCTTGTCGTTAAAGGTACTGTTGGTGTTCCTGTTCTGTCATACAAAACATTAAAATGTAAATATCTAGACTCATTCGCAGGAACTGGGTATAATGTTTCCATTTTAAATCTAGATAGTACATACCAGTTATTATTTCCAACCGTTCTATCCATTCTTAAAACATTTGCAGAAGTATTTCCTTTTGTATTTGGATTTACTACAACTTCACTATTAGCTCCAAATAAAGACACGATTTCAGGGTCTGTACCCATTGCACCAGAATCCTCAAAATTATTTAACGCAATAGTTTCTCCATATAAATTTCTTGGTACCGATCTTTCAGAAAATTCTATATTATCTACATAACAAAAATCTGTTGCAGAATTTAATACTTGTTCTGGGACTTTAGCATCTTGATGCAAATTTATCCAATTTACTGTTATTGCACTAGCACCAGCAGTTATTGGAATAACCAAATCTTGCCATTTGCCTGGATTTGTATATCTCATAGAAACATCTGGTAAACGCAAGCCTCCATTTGATCCAATACCACCTGGATCAGCACCATCGAATCTTATTCTAAAATCTGGTTGTACGGTAATTGGTGCTTCAACAGTAGGAGTGCGATCATATAAAACATTCACATGAAAATACCTTGTTTCATTAGCGGGTATGGTGTAAGGTACTGCCAATTTAAATTTTGCTAAAGCATACCAGTGATTGTTAACAAAATCTCTACCAAGTCTTAATACATTGGTAGAACTATTTCCATTTGACACAGGGTTTGTAGTAACTAAATGATTAGAACCAAAATCAGATGTTACTTCAGGATCTGAACCCATTGCTCCAGAATCTTCAAAATCATGAAGAATTGCTGTTTGACTATAAAGCAAACAAGTACATAACACAAAAGCTAAAAGTGTAATTTTTTTTATCATAATAATTAAATTTATTTTGTCATAAATTTAAAAAACAATATGGATTGGTAAATAGACTAAAATAAAACAAATATGGATATTTATACTTATTTAATAATAATTTTATTAAAATATTATATTTATCACTAAATAGTATGCTTCTATTTATAAATATCATACTCATTATTAATATAGGTACAAAAAAATGGCTCTTAAATTAGAAGTAATTTAAGAGCCATTTATAAATAAAATTTAATTTAATTAATTTTTTGTTAATGTAAATGATCTAAATGTCATATACCTATTTATATTAGTTGGTGAGGCACTAGGATTATTAGGATCTATACCATTTGTCGCTGCTAAACCAATTGCAATATTAGTAAAATCATCAGTTAGCGTAAAAGTTATAGAATATGTTCTTGGAGCGCCAGCAATTCTTTCGAAACCTAAAGTGGCAGCAGAAGATTCTACATCTACTACATCCGGAAGAGTTTCACCCAAAGCAGCAGTCATGTATACTTGATCATTTACACCGTTGTAATTATTACCTTTTGTTGTAGCTGTATAAGTATAGGTACCTGCAGCTATACGCATTTTTTGGTACACTTTAGCATTTACCAAATTAGGCTCACCATAACCACTTACTAAATTAAATAGTCCACCACCACCATTACTATCATATACACCAAAACCATTATGGTTTAAGGCTCCTTCATTATGTATCCAATCTTCCGGTGTTCCATAACGGACACCGCTAAATTCGCCAACCTTAAAAGGCTCTGATGCGTTCTTAAAATATGGTGCTTCTGTAATTGGAACAGTAGGTGTTATTACTGTAAAATCTGTGTAAAATGTATCGATACTTAAAGTATCTGGCCTAAATGCAGATCTATATTTGAAAGTATTACCAGCATCAAAATTTTCCAACACAAATTCCTCATTATTGGCAGCTTCTATTGTTAAAGATTGCGTTACATTATTATTATCCGTATATTCTATTTCAGTCTCTACCAAACCTCTTGTTAAATCTACAGGTGCAAATTCAATAAGTGCTGTGTTATTAGAAGCCACTATATCTTGTTTTAGAAGAGGTCTATTTCTTAAAGAACTTCTATATCTTTCTCCATAAACTCTACCTATGGCAAATACAGGAACCGAACTATTACCCTCTTCATCAAAAGTTTGGATTTGAAAATTATAAATATTTTCATCTAAACCATCAATAATTTGAGTAATTTCTGTAGCAATTTGACTTTCTAAAACAGGAAAAACAGCACTATCTTTTTTATTAGACCAATATACTCGATACGATTTTACTTTTGGATCTGAACTTAATTGTGCAGTTAATTGTACTCTAGTATCTCCAGAAAAAACTCTAACTGAATCTAATTTTCCTGAGTATAGTATTTCACCACCCTCAGTAAATTTTTTATAATCGTCTTCTGATAATGAATTACATCCTATTATTGATATTATTAACACCAAAGTTAATGCGATTTGCTTCACTATATTTTTAAAGCTATTATTCATAATTATATATTTTTTAAAATTACCTTGGATCTCCATAAACTCTTAATTCTGCAATTGCAAGACGTCCTGAACCAGACCAATTCTCTAAGTTTTTAATTCTGATATAACGGTATTTAGGAGCAGTAATAGGAATTGGCCAATCGAAACCTGCATTCGCAAACTCAAAATCTTCTGGACTTTGCTGTGTAATTGGCAAACCAGATGGTTTTACTACTTCATATTCACCTAATAAATCCCAGCTTGCATAAGTTCCATCACTGTTTGGATTGTTTGATCCCCAAATTTCAAATTTCCTCATGTTAAATTGCCAATAATATATAAAGCCATTTGCTGTTCCTTGTGGATAATCCCAAATCTTAACTCTACTAATTTTTAGTTCCTGCCCAATATCTATTGTAAAAGAATGTGGTGCTGGTGCAGATGCGTCAGTAATAAAAACTCTTGGCCAATTTATAAAATTACCATCAAACATTCGTTCTATAGGAAATCTAAAATCATTTGTTGGTGCATCTCCAGGTAAAGGAAATCCGCTGTAGCTAGATGCAGGAATTTCTGTTTCAAAAATTGGTTTTATGGTTTGAAATAAAGTATCTGTAGTGTTTAAAAAACGATCTCTTACTGTAAATGCAAAGTCATAGGGTATTGTATCTAAACCTCTTACAGTTCTAAAAATTTCATCTGTTTTTGTATAAATAGTATTACCAGTGTCAACCCAGTCTCCATTATCATCTTTTTCCATAACTAAGATTGCCAACTCTTTTCTAATCGGGTTTTCAGCCTCAATAAAAAGACCACCAAAATCTGGACCAACATTAAGGCTTCTAAAAACATCATAAATTGGAGATTCACTCGGATTTATGATTACCGTAACAGGTTCTGATTCAACCTCGCTTCTACTAACTGCAATTAACTGTACCTCTTTTGCTCCAGCTGTAGCGAAACCATCAACTACTAAAGATTTTTTATAATAAGAAGCTTTAACCTCTGATACAGTTCCGTTATCTAATTTATATACTGCTTTTATATACAATAAATTTTTATCATCTGGTAACGAATAACTAATTTCTGATTTACCTGCTAAATCCACTATACTAATATTAGACACTGGATCTGGTACACTGCCATCTTTAGTTAACGGTTCATTTTCATTTTGATCTTCACAAGACAATATTATCATTGATAAAATAAGTAATGTGGAAAATAATTTTAAAATTGTTTTTTTCATAATATTCATTTATATATTAATTACCAACCTGGGTTTTGAACTAGGTTAGGATTCTGTAAAAGCGTACTCTCTGAAATTGGCCATAAATAATCTCTAGGCGCAACAAATCTTTGTTGTTCTAAAGTAATAATTTGATAATATTCTGGTTCTGTAATTCCGTTAAAGTTCCAACCTTGTATAGGTCTATTTAATTCCTCATTAGCTTTTTTCCATCTTCTTAAATCCCAAAAACGATGCCCTTCAAAAGCTAATTCAATCAACCTTTCTTGTCTAATTATTTCTCGCATACCTTCTTTAGTTAAAGGTTTGGATGGGTTTATGGAAAAATTACTCCAAGAATCTACTACACCATCTAAACCAGCTCTTTGTCTTACTAAATCTACATATCTATAAACATCACCAGTTGGTCCTTCAGCTTCATTTAAAGCTTCTGCATACATTAAATATAAATCTGATAATCTAATTTCTGGCCAAGCATAATTTCTGTAAGGATTACCAGTACCTGCGTTAGACATTCTTCTGTCTATAAATTTTTTCACAAAATAACCACTAACATTATATAAAACTCCTGCATTACTTCCTGCATAATCATTAAGCTTAGATCGTATAACCCAAGTATCTTCATCTGCACCAGCTGTTCCTTCTGGTCCTTGAGATTTATAAAAAGTACTTCCATCGAAAGCTAAATTTGCATAAAAACGCGGTTCTCTATCAAAATTTAATCTTGCAGTTCTATAACCTTCAAGTATATTATATCTATGGTCTGTATCGCCTAATCTTAAGTCTGTATCATTACCAAAATTAATGGTTCTATCTTCATTCATAGGAACACCATTTCTGGTATAAAACATTTTTGCAATTTTTAAAGTTGGCGATAATATTTTTTGTGCAACTGTATGTGTAAAATCTGGACTTAAAGGAACCATAGTAAAAAACTGCAGCTCAACTGTAGGACTATTTGGGTTTGACCAAATTAACTCTGGATTCCATCTTTCTGATAGTGCTTGTCTAATACTTAATTTTGTTAATGTGGTATCCGACAAATTATTCTGATCTTGAGGGTAATAGTATAAAGCACTTCCTCTAGACTCAGCAGACTGTATTGCCTCTAATAAAGCATCTGCAGCTATTCTCCATTTTGCTGGATCTTCTGTAGTACTTATAAGTTGTCTCCCTCTACTATCTACAAAACCTGCATAATCTGGGTTACCATTAAAAAGAGGACTAGCAGCTAATGTAAGTACTTTTGCCTTTATACTTAAAGCAACAGGCTTAGTAACTCTTCCCAATTCATTGTTAACGTCTTGTATAGATTCTGGTAAATTTTCTGCTGCAGTATCTAATAAATCTGAAATATAAGTTACACAATCATCAAATGGATCTCTAAATACATTTATTTCTTCAGTAGATGCCTCAATTGGTATATTTGTGTCAACAATAGGTATAGGACCATACATTCTCAACAGATAGTAATGATAATATGCTTTTAAAAATTGTGCTTCTGCAATCCATCTACTTCTCAATAAATCATCTAAATCCCTAGCATTATTTTTATCACTTATTTTTTCTATAAAAATATTACAGTGTCTAATACCTTCAAATATAGGGTAACTATCATTATCTCCAGCTCCAGATCTTCTTCCATCCCAAACATTTTGGTAAGGATTACCTGCATTTTGATTTCCATTTGCAATTAAATAACTAGCCATATCTGGTCTAGCAATGTTATTTTTCCACAACTCATCCCCAGACAACATACCTATGTTATAAAACATACTTCCATTTTTTGGAAGATATGAATAACAGGTAAAAAGATATTTTTCTGCTTCATTTCTTAACGTAAAAGCATTTTCTATTGTTGGAGCACCGTCTGGAACTACATCTAAATGATCCTCACAAGATTGAAGTGCTAAAAATGCACAAATAAAAACTATAGATAACTGAATTTTCTTAAAATACATAGTTATAATATTTTCTTTAAAATTAATTATTTTTTTTGAACTTTTCATTTTTTTTTTAAAATCTAGCTGTTAATCCAAAATTATACGTAGATTGTATAGGATAACCTAATCCGTTTCCTCCTTGCTCAGGATCCCATAAATCAAAACTACTCCAAATCGCTACATTTATTGCGCTAGCATAAATTCTTAAGTTACTTAAACCTAATTTTTCATAAATACTTTCTGGTGGATTGTAACCAAACTCCACATTTTTAAGTCTTAAAAATGAACCATTTCGCATCCACCAAGTAGATGGTTGATTGTTGTTTTCTTCTTGAGTTGTACTTAATCTTGGCCAAAATGCAAAAACATCTCTATTATCTTCTGACCAGTGACTGTCTGCAATAGCTTTTAATAATCCACTTTCTGATCTACCATTAATAAAAAATGGTTGAATTTGTGATGGATTTATAAAAAAACTTGAACGTCCTGAACCTTGAAAAAACAAACTTAAATCAAAATTTTTGTATCCAACTGTACCTCCAAAACCATAAATAATTTCTGGCACAACTGGAAGACCAATTGGAACTCTGTCTGAGTTACTAATAACACCATCTCCGTTAACATCTCTATATTTAATATCTCCTCCACGAACTTCTCCAAATTGAGTTGGTGAGTTTGCTACTTCTTCATCATCAATAAATAATCTTTCTGCTATTAAACCATAAGTTTGCGCAATAGAATTACCTTTTCTTTGTAAATATGATAAATTATCTGGATAATTAATTTCTGCAGTTTGCAGTACTTCACTTGTAGCATATGTCATATTTCCTCTTAAACTTGTCCACCAATTTTTATTTATTTGTGTATCATAATTTAAAGACAATTCAAAACCACTACTCTCTGCTTGACCAAAATTAGTAAATGGCGTTACTTGTAATCCTTGCGTCGATCCTACATCTGCTCTTGGCTCAAGTATATTTGTTCTTACTTGCCTAAAATATTCCGTAACTAAAGTTAAATCATTGAAAAGACCAATATCTAAAGCTAAATTAAGTTGCTGCGATTTTTCCCAGGTAATATTAGGGTTCTCATATCTAGATGTTGATACACCATTTCTAAAAAAATTTAAATCCTCACCAAATCTTGATCCAAATGTTCCATCATTTAAATTTACGTTTGAAAGATAAAAGAAACGATCTTGTGATCTTCCAATTTCATCATTACCAACAACACCAAATGTAGCTCTTAACTTCAAATCTGTTACAACGTCTCTGAATGGTTCAAAAAACTTTTCATTATTTATTCTATACGCTCCTCCAATAGAAGGGAAAAATCCAAATCTTTTTCCTGATGCGAATTTCTCTGACCCGTTAAAACCAAAATTAAATTCAAAATAATATCTTTTGTCGTAATCATAAGTAAATCTTCCTGAATAACTTAAATTTCTACTTGGTAGAGAAGCTTGTAAATTACCTGCGTTACCCGTTTGATAACTTGATACTAGGTTTATTAAAGTACCTGAAACGCTATGTAAATCACCAAAAGTACGATTATAACTTAATTGAGACTCTAAATAAACTCTTGAATCTAAATTTTTAGCTCCTGGATCATAATCTAAAAATTCTGTACCCGTTGGACCTCCTAAAGCACTCTCGCTTCCATCATTTATAACATTTAATATAATTTCGCCTGTTTGAGGATTTCTTCTTGATGCATAGTAAAAAGGATTAAAACTTCTTCTTACATCAAAATTTTGAAATCTTCTTACATATCCCATAGTTCTAAATTTAAGACCATCTGTTAAAAAATCTAAATTTTGTTTTAATTCTATTTGAACCTGAAGTGTAGAGTTTTTATAAGTTTGAAAACCACTTACTGCGTTCGCATATGGATTTTGAGCCAATACACCACTTCCAGGCCTTGTTTCAGAACCACCGAATAGAGGATGTGTTGTAAATGGTTTAAGTTCATCTGGATAAATTGCTGGAAATAAAACAGGATTGGAGTATAAAGCTGAATTAAATACGCGTGCCCCTCCTCCGACTGGACCAGTATAATCATCGAACTGACCATATAACCTAATAATTGCTTCGGTAGTTTTTGTTAATTCTATATTAACATTTGATCTTAACGAATAATTTAATAGTGATATGTTGTTGTCTACACCATTCAAACTGTTTTCTTTAATTAAACCATTATCAACATTAAAAGTACCGGCAACATAATATCTTGCTCTTTCAGAACCTCCACTTGCACTTATGTTATAAGCTTGATTCCAAGAATAATCTTTAATTAATTGATCTACCCAATTATTGTTAGGGTATAATAACGGATTATCTCCGGCTGCAGTTCTTTCAATTTTATTTTGAGAATATGGAAGCTGTGCTAGTGGGTTTCTTGTTAAATTCGCCTCGTTAGCTAATCGCATGTACGTAATATTATCAGCTAATTTAAAATTGTCTGTATTTGAAGAGAATCTGTTTTCTATTCTAACATCAAATTTTGCTTTACCAATTTTACCAGATTTAGTCGAAATTAAAACAACACCATTAGCTCCACGTGCACCATAAATTGCTGAAGCAGCTGCATCCTTTAATACAGAAAAGGATTCAATATCGTCTGGTTGTAACCTCGCCATATCCGTTTGAGTCGATTCGATTCCATCTATTAATATTAATGGGTTAACTTTACCCGAACCAAAAGAACCTAATCCCCTAATAAAAAAATCTGAATTGTTTTGACCTGGCTCTCCACTTCTCTGAAAAGCAATCATACCAGCAACTCTACCGGCCATCATTGTAGTTAGATTACTAGTAGGAGCCTGTAATTCTGAAGGATTTATAGTTGTTATAGAACTAACTAAACTCTCCTTTTTTTGTGAACCAAAACCAACCAAAACTATCTCATCTAATTGATTACCGTCTTCTTCTAAATTCACAGTTATCTCTCTCTGCTTACCTACAGTAACTTCTTTAGATTTAAAACCCAAATATGAAAACACAAGAATTGAATTTTCATTAGCTACTTGTAATACATATTCTCCATCAAAATTTGCGGAAAATCCATTTTTAGTTCCTTTTTCTAGGACAGTTGCAGATGGCAATGGAAGACCTTGAGAATCATTTATTACCCCTTTTACTGTAATTTGTGAAAAAGTTACCTGACAGAGTAAAATGAATAAAAAAAATAAATGTTTGTTGTACTTCATTTTTGTTGATTTCGATTAAAATTATTTATTGTTTTAATTATTTAAAAGCTACTTTACTGTTTAGAAAATAAAATGGACTTTTTTATAAAATTTAAAGAAAAATTAACATCTTTAAAATAAAAAAACTATACGATGCAAGTTAGCCCATAGAAAGTGTTAAAAAATGGATAAAAAAACTAAAAACATTAAAAAAAACACTTTTATGTTTCTTATTAAACCTATTGTTGATTTAACTACAATTTATTTAAAATAATAAAGTAAGTAAAAAGAATTGTAAAAAATAGAATAATCATAATTATAAAGGTTAATAATTTTTGATATTATAAAATAATAAATTTAAATAATATTTGACCAAAATTTAAAAAACTAAATACATGCACAAAAACACTTAAAAATTGATGATCTAAAAAAACTTTTTTTAATAATTTATTTTTTGAGTTTTTATTAAAATTGAAATTTTAGATTTCTTTTTATTATTAAATATAGATTTTCCTAAAAGATATACTTTCAACATTTTTTGTTCTTCGTATTTAATAGGTATAAAATTAGCTTATCTAACTAAATAAATTAGAAATTTTAAAACTAGTACTTTTTAAAATACAAACTACTTACAGTGTTGAAAACTTATAAATACAAATAAAATAGCATGCATCTGAAGGGATTAATACCGTCAACGGAAAATGAAGTTTTATGAGGTTATCATAAAAAAGTTTTGTTTCTATACAAAAGACTGTTCTGTACCTACAAAACTTATTATGTTTACCAAGAATATTAGTATCTAAAAAAACATTTCCATATAAAGACCAGGCTCACTTATGTAAACTTCTATAGCATATCCAAATATTGGCTCTAAAACTTTCTTGCCAGTGCGAAGACGATATTATTTGTTAAAGTGAATTCTTTATTATCGATAGAAAATTTACTTTCTGCAATTCTGTTTCCATATCTACCTATTATAGCATTAAAATATTTTTCTTATTAAGAATTTGACCAAAAAATTACTATAAAAAAAACGATTATTACTATAGCACCATAATTAGATGTATGGAAATGTTTTTAAATCTTATTTATTAGGATGTGCTTTCTTATATTCTGGATTCCAAATGTCTTTGTATTTCACTTCTTTATTTTCCATTAAACTTTGGTGAACATGATTGGATACATTTAACCAATTTTTACCTTCATCCCATAAAGGATTCATCAATGTATTTGCCCAGGTATCAAAATTGGATTGTAAATTGTTTGCTATGGTAGTTTCTTTTAGCATTAAATTATTTGTTTCTCCTAAATCTTCTCTTAAATTGTATAAAACACTACCATAATTGTTTAAAGTAATCATTTTATAATCTCCAATTCTAGCCGCAGAAACTTCTAATTTTCTCCAAAATAGTTCATCATGTGGATTCCCAGTTTTTTCTCCAGTTAAAAAAGGTATTAAATTTGCACCATCTAATTGCAAATTACCTGTATTTATATTTGCAGCAGCTATTGAGGTTGTAAAAATATCTAATGAAGATGTTAAGCCATCAAAACTTCTATTTCCTTTTATCTTATTTGGATAACTTACCACAAATGGTACACGGTGTCCTCCTTCAAATTTATTTCCTTTCCAACCTTTTAATGGCCCTGTTTTAGAATCGTTATTGTGTGCACCGCCATTATCACTTAAAAAATAAATTAAGGTGTTTTCTTTAATACCTAACTCTTCCAATTTATTCATTAGTTTTCCAACATTTTCATCTAAAGACCAAGTCATTGCCGCTAAAGTTTTTCTTGGGTGATCTTTAAATTTTTCTAAATCTTCTTTTTTTGCATGCATTGGTGTGTGAACTGCATTGTAAGATAAGTACATAAAAAATGGTTTATCTTTAGATTCTTCTATATATTTTACAGATTGATCTCCTAAAACATCTGTCATGTATCCTTCAAAAATTACACGTTTCCCATTATTTTGTAACATTTGTTCTTTTGATGGATTTTTAATTGGAAAGTAGGAGCGACTCCCAGCAATAAACCCATAAAAATCGTCAAAACCCCTTTGGTTAGGATGATCTGACATATCTTCACCTAAATGCCATTTCCCTAAAGCATAAGTATTATAACCGTTTTCTTTAAAAACATCTGCGACTGTAACAACATCATCACTCAAACCAATACCACCTGTACTATTTGCCTCAAAACCAAAACGTTGTTGATATTTACCTGTAATTAAACCAGCTCTAGAGGGTGCACAAACAGTGGCACTAACGTGCGCGTCTGTAAATTTTACACCACTTTCTGCTAACTTATCTATATTTGGTGTTTGTAAATCTTCACTTCCCATAAAACCAAAATCTACATAACCTGCATCATCCACTAATATTATAATGACGTTTGGTTGATTTGTTGTATTTATTGTTTTTGAAATACCATTTTTTTCATTCTTATTCACAGATTTACAGGATATTATAAATAATAGCGCTGCATAAAAAATTATTATTGCTTTAATTTTCATTATTATATATTATTTTAAGAATATTTATTATTTGCTTTAAAAATTATTTGTCAAAAAAATCTAAATTCCAATCTGGGTACCATTTTATTATTGGTTTTCCATCTTCAAATTCTATTGGTAACCATACATATCTGCCATCTATAGCATTTTTTGGTCTCCACCTATCTGCCATAAAAATATAGGCATCTTTTTTTCCCAAAACAGGTAATATGTGGGTACTTTGACTGTAAAAGGTTGTCTTTTTTTCTTTTTCTGTTCCTCTAACTGGGTTTCCTAATTTTATCCAATCACCTAACATATTATCTGCCATTGCAGACCTTGCTGGATTTGGATCCCAACCCGTAAGTCCAGAAGTAATCATAAAATATTTTCCATCTTTTTTAAAAATTGCTGGTGCTTCATTATTACCTCCTGGAAAAACTCTTATGTATTCTTTTGATAATGATAAATAATCTGGTGATAATTTAGAAATGATTAGCGTTCCATTTTCTTCTGATGCTGTTATATGATAAGCCGTTCCGTCATCATCTTTAAAAAGAGTCATATCTCTAGACATTTGTCCGTCTTCAAAATCTCTTAAAAAATGAACTCCATAACCAGATCCTTCTCCCCATTTTAATTTTACTTTCGATTTTTCTTTTGCAATTTTATGTTGTTCCTCTGTAAAATTTTGTGGCCAAACGTTTGGATGCATTCTAAAACTATCTATATATTCATAGGGTCCAATTATAGTATCTGAAACTGCAACACCAACTAAAGCAGCATCGTAACCTTGTCCTTTTAATTCATGATGAAACCACATTACATACTTCTTGGTTTTATCATTATAAATAACTTTTGGTCGTTCAATTACACTTCCTTCAACAAGTTTAGATGTTTTATCTTTTTTTACTTTTAATGCTACACCTTCATTTTTCCAATTATATAAGTCTTTAGAAGAATATACCCTAACACCAACCCAAGATTGGTTTCCTCCACTACCAGAAACTTTATGTTCTCCAAACATATAATACATATCACCAACAGTTAAAACTCCTGCACCATGTGCATTTATATGAACCCCATCTGTGTCTTTCCAAATTTCTCCTGGAGTAAAACTTGTGTATTCTTTTTGCGCGCAACTTGTGCTTATAAAAGCTATCAAAGTAAAAACACTTATGCTTATTTTATATTTTAATTTTTTATTTACTATTCTCATTATTTTTTAAAAATTTTTATTTCTTTAGGCTTAAATACTATCTTTTATAAAATTTGAAATTAATTCTCCCAATTTTTCATATCCTTTTTTAGTATAATGTACATCGTCTATTCCTTTACCATATTTTTTATGAATTAAAAAAGACATAGCATAAATATCGTTTATCAAAATATTGTTTTCTTTCATTATTTTTTTTGCAACCTCATTATATTTATTTACATCTTCTTGAAAACGACCTAATTCTTTTTCTGGTACATAAGTTGTTGAAACAAAAATTAATTTGGCATCAGACTTTTTTTTGATGATTTTTATTATTTCATTAAGATTAGACTTATATTCTTCTATTAAAGTTGTTACTTCTCCATGTACTTTGTCTCTATTACCCTGAATTTTAGAATCTTTAGAACGGTAACATAAGTCCCACAAACCCCAATTAAATTGAATAATATCCCATTTTTGAGTTCCAAGCCATTTATCTATATTTTTTAAACCTACTCCAGAATGTTGTGCGTTTCCTATATTATGTTCAACTATTATTTCTTTTGATAAATGCTTTCTTACAAATGGTGTATAACCAATAGAGATAGAATCTCCAATAATCAACATTTTCTTTTGTTTATTTTTTGAGGAAGCCATTGAAATAATCGACAAAAAACTCAATAAAAAATACTGTTTCAACATAAATATTTCACTTAATCTAAAAGTATTTTTCTGTAAAGAATTTTAGAATTATTACTGAATTTTAGAATATAAATACCTTTAACTACTCCAAAAGGCATTGTAATTTCCGATATTTCTTTTTCCAAAACTTGCTTTTTTATTCTTTTACCACGGATATCAAATATTTCTAAATTCAAAGAATTGCTTTCTTCTTTTAAGTTAATAGTAATTTTTCCTTTTGTAGGATTTGGATAAATCAGTATTTTACTTTCTTGATTAAATATATCTGTACTTAAGGCATTTCCGCCACAAGCATCTCCAACCCCATTTTGGTTTGAATCTAATTGATTTGAATTTGCAGTAGTACTACAATTATCTACCAAATCAGGCACACCATCATTATCATCATCTGTATCATATACATCAGGTATACCATCTTTATCATTATCTGGAGCACCTTTTAATATTGAAATTTTATCGAAAATAGGTAAATTTGCCTGCCCATTATTAGTTAGTGTAATGCTATTAACTCCTGCATTTAAATTAACACTAATAGATTTTTCGGCCATTTCTCCATCATCAAAACACCATAAACCCGAACTTTCGAATACAATGCTGCTTAAAAATTGTCCGTTTACATAAACATTAGCATCTCTATTATTTCCAGATATGTATCTTACATTTAACACATAAGTGCCAGATTCAGAAACTATTACATCAGAAAATTTTAAATTTTTATTTTGAATTTGATTCAAGTTTATATATTTCCCATTTGATGCATTATTGCAATTTTCTAATGCATTGACACCTGTATATGTTGCATCTTCTGCTTCGCCAGACCATAAGACTTCTGAACCTGCACCTTCTAAAAAAGTTGCATCAAATATTTTGCTACTATTTAAAGTAAGCACATCAAAAACTCCTTCAAAACCGAGAGAATTATTATTTTTCCCTACCGAAGTAAATTTAAGATTGTAGTTTCCAGATTCTAAATAAATAGCTCCAAATGTTTTAGAAACTTCGGGAATAGTTGACGAATAAAAATCTATTATTTGTTCGAACTCATGCCAAACACCTGTTGTAATTTCTACAGAAAGTTTGTATTGCCCAGAATTAATATTAGCAAAACCAGATAAATCATATTTATAATACCCATCTATTGCATGACAAACATTTTTTAATATAACTTCATCTCCAACCTTATCAGATAATAATCTTAACTGCTTTCCGTTAGATGCGTTTGTATTACTTGGTATCTCTACTGTGGCACCTTCACTTGCATAGTCTAAATCTTCAACCTCTCTTTTAGGAGTAAGACAAGAATAATCATCTAATTCCCAAACTCTAACATAATCTACATAGGCTTCTGTTAAAAACCCGAGCGGTTCTCTAGTAAAATTATCACCAGAAAAACCAAAACTAGCGCCGTCTGACAACCAGATATATTCTGGTACTTGTGGAATAAATTTTGGATCTGAATAGGTTATTTTTAAAATACCATCATAATATATTTTCATATAATCCGGTGTCCATAATATTCCGAATGTATGAAAACCTTCATGAAGCCCTGGAGTTTCATATCTTTTAGTACTTGCTTGATGATCTGCACCATAACCGTCTATATGAACTACAGATTTTGTATAATCTCCAGTCCATGCAGATTCAAAAACATCTATTTCTGCACCATCTCTTCCTGTTCCATCAATATTACCCATATTATCTCCCTGAAACCAAAAAGCAGTATGCGTACCTTTATCTGCTTGTGCTATTTTAATTCTTGTTTCATAATATCCAAAAGCTTTCTCGAATCTATTATTAGAGTTTATAGATCCACAAGTCATTGTGTTATTATTATATTTTTCTACTTTTAATATTAAATTACCATCTTGTTCTAAAACAT
This sequence comes from Polaribacter sp. Hel_I_88, assembly GCF_000687935.1. Lineage (NCBI taxonomy): Bacteria > Pseudomonadati > Bacteroidota > Flavobacteriia > Flavobacteriales > Flavobacteriaceae > Polaribacter > Polaribacter sp. Hel_I_88. The sequence goes on from NZ_JHZZ01000001.1 coordinate 1,279,297, forward strand.
TTTTAGGTCTCCAAAACCATTGCGAAATCCCTAAACCTGGTCTTGGATTTCTAGAACTTTCGCTATTTAAAATATACCACTTAGAGCCATCTATTTGGGTATCATTAAATTCATCACTAAAAGTCATTTTCCAATCTCCCTCAAGAACTAAACCGTTTGGTTTTGCTGTTGATGATGTTTCTGAATCTACCATCTGTGAAAAAAGTAAATTTTGAAATGCTAAACATATTAACGTTAAAAAGAGTTTTCCTTTCATAGTTAAAAAAATTAATTAACTTCTTTATTCTTTTTGTGGTTAAATATTTTTACTATTTTAAAGGAATTATACTATAAGAATAATTCATCTCTCTTGGCTGTATTTGATATTTTTCTAAAGGTCTTGCCCACCAGCTTGTATCGCCACCAACACCCATTTGTTCGTTATCTATATTTACATTAACAAAATCTCTTTTAACAATATCTGTTGTATGACGTTGTTGTTTTTTCTCACCTGCATCAAAATCTGAATTGTATTGATGATGGGCACTAAAACTTAGCAATTCTGGTCCTAAAATTTTAATACCTTTACCAATTTCGTTTGTAAAAGTTATCCATCTTACACCTGTTCTATAGCCATTCTCTTGCGGTCTTATATATGGAAAATATAAATCTTCTACGTTTGCTTTATAATTACCTACAAAAGCAGCTGTGTTTCTATCTTGATAATTTTCTTGGGGACCTCTACCATACCAATTTACTTGGTTAAATTCATTTTTAAGGATAAAGTTATTTCCGAAACGAGGTAAATTAGGTAAATCTTTTTTTAGATCTTTTAATGTATTTGTAACTGTAATTTGCCCAGATGCATCTATCTTATAATCTAACTGTATTTTACCCGAGTTTTCTGGTAATTGGTAAGTTACTTGAACATAAACATTGTTATTATCTAAATTTATTTTGTCTTCAACAGTATTCAAATCAACCGTTTTACTACCATCTTTGAAAGACATATCTATTTTTGTCTGATTTTCTGTTGCTTTTTTCCAAATTGCAAATACCTTTGGCATGTTATAACCAAAATCATTATCTAGTGTTGCTCTCCAAAAATTTGGTTGTATTCCTTTTTTAATAATGTTACCATCACCATAATTTAATATATATAGTTCTCCAGAATTTTTGTTAAAAGACATTTCAAATTCGCTAGACATAATAGTTAAATCTTCACTATTTGATAGTAATTCAAGGTCATTTTTTTTATTTGATAAAAACATTGGAGTGTAAGAACCATAAGTAAATTGCTCTTTTGCTAAATTATGTCCTTTATCTACTAGTGGTAATTCATCAATATTTTTGGCATAAATATTAAGTGCAAATTCTCCACTATATTTATCTATTTTTGGTAAATCTAAATTTAAAACACCTGTTTCTCCTGCTTTTACATCAATTGCATTACTATTTCCTTTTGCAATTTCAGTTCCATCTTTGTAAAGCTCCCAAGTGTAGTTAAACTTATTTAAGTTTGTAAAAAAATATTCATTATAAACAGAAACTTTACATGTATTAAAATCAGCATCTTTAAAATGTATATTTTGATATACCTTTTTCATTTCCTCTAGTGCAGGATGGGCAGATCTATCTGGATTTACTACGCCATTTAAACAAAAATTACCATCATTTTTTATATCTGATGCACCAAAATCTCCACCATATCCCCAGTATTCTTCTCCATTTTCTGTTTTACCAACTAAACCTTGGTCCACCCAATCCCAAATAAAACCACCTTGTAAAACATCATATTTCCTTATAACATCCCAATAATCCTTAAAATTACCCAAACTATTCCCCATTGCGTGAGAATACTCACAAAGTATAAATGGACGCTTTGGATTGTTTTCTGCATATTTAATTAGTTGCGGAATACGGTCATACATGGGTGCTTGTATATCTGTATTTTCATACATAGTGGCACCTTCATATTGTGTAGGTCTAGTGTTATCATTTTCTTTCAGCCAATTATATGTTGCAAAGAAATTTTCTCCATTTCCTGCTTCGTTACCTAAAGACCAAGTAACTATTGATGGATGATTTTTATCTCGCTCAAACATTCTTATTGTTCTATCCATATGCATTGCTTTCCATTGTGGCAAGTAAGCAGGATGAACACTTTGTTTTTCTTTATTATTATCTAAACCTTGATTTGTTGTTCCCATACCATGAGACTCTATATTTGCCTCATCAATCACATAAAAACCATATTCATCACACATCGTATAAAAGAAAGGATTTTTTGGATAATGACTACAACGTATAGCATTTACGTTGTTTTCTTTCATTATTTTTAAATCTTTTAAGGTAAGTTCTTTAGATACTGTATGTCCTTCAGTATCGTCATGATCATGAAGATTTACTCCTTTTATTAATACCGGTTTTCCGTTTACCAAGAACTGACTGTTTTCTATTTTTATATTTCTAAAACCTGTCTTTAAAGAAGTTGCTTGTAAAACATTATCGTTATTATCTTTTAAAGTAATTAAAACCGTATATAAATTTGGATTTTCCGCAGACCATTGCTTAATGTTAGAAACTATATCAGAAAAACTTTTAGAAATTATTGATTTTGAATTTACTGTAAACTGTTCTTGATAGTTTTTTATTTGATTATCACCGTCAAAAACTGTAGTAATAATTTTTCCTGATGAGGAGTTATCCGATTTATTTTCTATTTCTAATTCTAGGTTTAATAATCCATTTGTATAATCTGCACTTAAATCTCCATTAAGTTTTATGTCTTTTAAATACGTTTTATTTTCAGCTCTTAAATATACGTCTCTTTCTATACCACTTAACCTCCAAAAATCTTGATCTTCCATATAACTAGCATCAGACCAACGTAAAACTTGAACAGCAATCTGATTTTCTCCAGTTTTTATATGCTCTGAAATATCAAATTCTGCTGCTGTTTTGCTACCTTCATTATACCCTACTTTTTCACCATTTACATAAACATACATTGCACCGCTAACCCCAGCAAAGTGGATGTAAACATTTTTATTATTCCAGTTTTCTGGAATATTAATTGTACGTTTATATGTACCTACATTGTTAAGATTATGTTTTATAAATGGGGGATTTATTGGAAAAACGTATCCAGCGTTTACATAAATTGGCAACCCAAAACCTTTAACTTCCCAATTAGACGGTACTTCTATTTTATCCCAACCTTCTAAACTAAAATCTTTCTTGTAAAAATTTGTTGGTCTTGCTTGGACACTATCTGCATAGTAAAAACTCCAAGTACCATTCAAAGATTTATAAGATGCTGAAGTTTCCCAGCCTTTATTTGCTAAAGCTTCTTCCTGAGAACTATAATTATAAAATGTAGCTCTAGGCTCTTCTCTATTAATTTGAAAAATTTCTGGATTCTCCCATTCAGGATTTTCCCACTTTTCTGCTGTATATATTGGACGTGGTGCTTTCTCACCTTTATTTGAACAAGCGCTGAAGCAAACTGCTATTATAAGCGTAAAACCGATTTTTTTTAGTAATTCCATTTTTTGAAAAGTTATTTTTTAATGAATTTGTATGCTTTATTATTTATTAAAACCATGTAATAACCCTTTTCTAAAAATGAGATATCTATAGTTTTCCCTTTATTTTTTAAAATCTCTTTTCCTAGAATATTATAAACAATGGATACAGTATTTGCATTTGCATTGCTAATCTTTAAAATATTAGTTGCAGGATTTGGATATAAAGAAGTGGTTTTTTTAAAAGAATAATCTTCTGTAGATAATGTGTTTGAAAAAACATTTATTGTTTGTTTCTGAACATAAAAACTATCATCTAAGTAATATACTGTATATTCACCTAAATCTTCTGCTTTTATATTATCGATAACGGGAGCTCTTCCGTTTGCGTAATAATTATTGGGTCCGTGCCAACTAAATGTGCCATAAAATTGAGTTTGACCAGAAGGTTGTTGTGCTTGTGGACCAAATTGAATTTGGCTTCCTTCATTAACCTCAATATTGGTTCCAAACCTCCATCCATTACCGTCAACATTGTAGTAAGTATTTATGCCACTAGGCTCGTAATCGCTACTCGTTATTAATTTGATTTCTGCTCCGGAAGCAAATCTACTTTCGTTAAAATCTGAACGTGCAACAAACTTCATGAATTTTGCTTCTTTTTGTTTAAAGTAAATTTCACTCCAATAATTTAACCAACCAGATGCTACTGGTGATCCCCAATTTATTCCATCATCACTAAGAAACAACTGAAAATCTCTAATAATACCGTTTAAGCTATTATCTTGTCTAGGAATGTATTTAAAACCAGAAACAGTATAACTGGATCCTAAATTTATAATCATTTCATACGGATAAGTATCTGACCCTGAATTGTACCTACTATGCCATTGTGTTGCAATATTATTATCAAATATTTTTGATGCTCCTGTATTTCCAGCAACAGTTTCTTCACTTGAGACAGAAACAACACTCCAATTGGATTGAGGTACGTATGTATTGTCATCAAAAGCAGTCCATTCACTTGTAATTAAATCAATCTTAATTTCCTCTTCATAAGACATATTTAGAGTTCTAGAACTCGAATTTACATCAAGTGGAAAAATAACTGTTTTTGATTCTCTAATACCTGGATCTTTCCATCTATCACCAACATAATAATAATTTGTCCCTGCAGTACCTCTTATAGTTAAGACATCTGTTGGTTGAGAATCATAAGTAATTCTGTTTCCTACGGCTTTCCAAGAAGACCAACCACTCTTTAAAGAGGTAGAAGTACTATATCTCATTTGGTTTGGATCCCAACCTGTTTTATAAGAGGTTAACATGTAATAAATATTATCTTTTTTAAAGATTACGGGCGCTTCTAAATTCTGACCAGCAAAAAGAACAGTACCATCTTTTGCTCCTCTATAATTATCTGTTAATGTGTAAACATTTATACTTCCATTTGCTTTATTTGTAGATGTATAATAAGCTTGTCCATCTGTGTCTATAAACATACTTGCATCATTAGAATCATATCCTGCTGGAAAAAACTCTCTGTCATAGGTATACTTCCCATCAATAGTATTAGAATAAAAAACAGCTGCTTTATTATTATTATATGCACCGTTTTGGTATTTTATCCAGACTACAAAAGTATCAGTTAATTGGTTATAAATTAAACAAGGTCGTTCAGTAATTCTAACTCCATTATTTAAATCGCTATTTGTACTCTTATCTATAATTGTTCTCCTAAAATCCCAATTCATTAAATCTGGAGAAGAATATAAATTTACTCCCACGAAAGAATAAGCATCCGTCATATCATTTCCCAACATATAGAATAAGCCATTATGTTTTATAATACTTACACCATGTGCTTTTATTCTATTGCCAGAGGTATCCAACCAACTAGCTCCATTTTTTATAGAATTAACTTGACTAAAAAACTGGAAAGAAAATGCGAACAATAAGAAAAATATAAGTTTATGTAATTTCATTTTTATTTATTTTATTTTATATAATTATCTTCGATATGTTTATCATTTAAGAAAGCTTATTAATAACCTATATCCATTTTTAAGAAATCAAACTTTTCATCGCTTTCACCTTTCTTTTTAACAACATCTAAATCTTTCATTTCAATATTTTTAGACGGTTTAAAAGCATCACTTTGCATATAGTTTAATAAACTACTACGTAATTGTCTTGCAACTGGTCTTTCTGATAATTTTGAGCTTATATCAATTGCAGAAAATATTAATTTTCCATTACCAACATTCGTCTCAAATACATTTGCTAAATGATGATTTGTTACAAAATTATCTATAACTCGTACAATTGGTGTAACCTCTAAAGAATCTATAACAATAGATTTAGAGTTGATACATAAATCCCACCATTGCCAATCTGTATGTGTATCTGTTGGAAAACTGTTAAATGCAGGGTTTTTATCATCTATCATTAAACCCATTGTTGCAGGTTGATTAGGAAAATGTACTGGACTCCAGAAAACAGGTACAAACCTACCTTCTATTCCTTCTAATGCTTTATAATTAGGATTTAACAACACGTTTTTTCCTTGTTTTAAAGCAGCTTCTGCATCTTTAAATGAAGATGTAATAAGTATATCTTTAGCTGTAGTTGCAACTTCTTTTGGATACACCCAAATATTCCAGTTATTTTTATATTTTGTTCCTTTTAAATTTACTGAAATATTTAATTTTTCGGCTTTTTTTACATTTACAAGATAATCGATAGTTCCTAAATCTATATTATTACCTATTGATAAGTTTACATTTGTAAAACTTCCATTTTTTATAACAGAACCTGCTTCATTTGTAATTGCCCAATCTAAAGTTTGGTTTGTTTTATCTTCAAAGAAGTTAGCAACTTCCAAAGTTGCTTTAAAACTTTCTCCTGTTTCATACACTGCTTTTTCAAAACGAATTAGTGGTACTAATTCGCTATTAAATTGACTAAATTCTTCTGCTGTTATTACTCCTTTAGATTCCCAAAAAGCATTTAACAAACCTACTAAAGCTGTTCCTTGACCAGGAAAATCTTGCAATTGTAAGAGTTGAAAACCATCAAAACTTGGCGTTTTTAAAGCTCTTTCTATTTCTTCTTTGTATAATAAAGCTGCCAATTTCCCTGAATTGAAGGTGAAATCTGGTGCAAAATCGATAAGTCCTTTTTTTTCTAATTCTATTTTAATTGCTTTAAAATTTAAAGGATCTAAAACACCTGTATATTTTTTAATTTCACTCATGTCTGGATACACTGAATACTGACCAATTTCATGTGTAATCAAAGGTATTTTTATATGTGAAGCTCCTGCAGTAAAGTCTGCATTAAAATGTGGTGCTTTAGAATTAAATACACCTTGTCCACGAATCCACCCTTTGTCAGTCCATTGAGCAATAAAAAACTCGTCTTCTTTTTCTGGCCTTGTTCCTGTAGGTTGTTGAAAAGAGAATGCTGTAGTTGCATATAAATGTCTGTTATCTTGTGGTTTTAACTCTGCAACCATATCATTTAAAACGCTAATATCTCCTTGCAGTTCGTTACCCAAAGCCATAAAAATAAAAGAAGGATGATTGCCATAATCTTTTAACATTTTTTGCGCTTCTTCTCTTAAAAAAGCAGTTGTGCTTGAATCTTTACCAACCTCTAAACTCCAATGAGGTAATTCTACTTGATAATAAAAACCTGCCTCGTCTGCAGCTTCAAAAGCAGCTTTTGGTGGGCACCAAGAATGAAAACGCAAATGATTTAATCCATAAGCCTTTGCCTGTGTTATTAATTTTGTCCAATCTTCTTTTTTTGTTGGAGGATAGCCTGTTAACGGAAAAATTACACATTCTAAATTTCCTCTTAAAAAAATTCTTTTATCGTTTAACGTTAAATCTCCATTATCACTACCAACAAATTTATACCCAAAACTATCTGTTATTTCTCCTGTTTTAGTTTCAACTTTAACATCGTATAAATTTGGATGAAACTCGTCCCAAAGCTGAAGATTTTTTGGTTTATCAATTTCAAAACTCACTTTGTTATTTGCCCGTTTTTGTATGGTAACTTTTTCGTTATAAATTTCTTTACCATCTTTAGATTTTATAAGACACTTTACTTCAGTTTCTACAATATCTACTTGCTCGAAACTTATTTCTATTTTATTTGCTGAACTATTTGGATAGATCTGTAAATTTTTTGGTGCATTTTTTTGTGATGCTTTTAAAATAATATCTCCTAAAATACCATTCCATTTTATTTGGGTATGGTTCGTGTATGCATGAGCCATATCTTGGTTTATTTTGTCTGGATATCTAGTTCCTGCAACGTTGATTTTCGGAAATTTATTTCCATTATCAATTAATATAGTTATCAAGTTTTTACCTTCAGTTAAATATTCTGTAACGTTATAATCATGCTTGCCAACTAAACTATTATTTTTACCAATTAATGTACCATTTACATATATAGTAGATTCCCAAATAATTCTCTCTAAACTCAACGTTATATTTTCTTTCTCCCAAGAGTTTGGAATTTCTATTTCTTTTTGATACCAAGCTTTACCAATATATTGATATTTTCTAGTAAGGTTAGACAATACATAATTATTCATTGCTGGTTTTAACGTACTTTTTACTCCAATTTCTGCATCATCTAAAGTACCTGGTAAATTTATGTTTTGCCCTTCAAATTTAGCTGAAGCCCAGTTTTCTTTACTACCTATATCTGTAGAATCTAATTTTACTTGCCAAGTTCCTTCTAAAGAAATTTTTTCGATATTAGTATTTGTACAACTACAAAAGATTGTTGTTATTGCAAAAAATAGTATTATTAATTTTGATGATTTCATATTTAAAAATTTCAAACCTTTAGGTTTTTATTTGATAGATAGTTTTCCTTCTGCTAATACTTTTTTATCTTCAGATAACTTGTAAAAATAAATGCCACTTTTTAAAGAATCTCTTTTTACTGTTATTTCTTTACTATTAATTCTTTTTACTTTTTTAACTTCTTTACCAGATATATCATAAATAATCAATTCACCATTTGATAATGATCTTGAGAATTTAAAATTGCAATGTGTTTCAAAAGGATTAGGATAAACTTTTAATTCATCTTTATTAAAATCTGAATTAGAAAGTGACGAAGATACATCTATAACAAAAGTAGTTAACGAATAAGCCTTAGCGATATAGCTAATTTTTTTATCAATTAAAACACCTTTTTGAGTAATTGTGTTACTGTTTCTTACTACTGCATTCTCTCCGCTTGTAGAAGTTTCACCAGAAGTTCTATATGTTTTAAACTCATTAATATTTGAAAATTTAGATAAATCTATAGTGTAATTTTCCGAACTTTCTGAACTATTTACAAGTACAACAACAATTTCATTACCATCTGGGCTTATTGCAGATACAGTATTTGCATCATCAGAACTTATTATTTGATAGCCAACTTTAATATGATTTGTTACTATTTTACGCAAATAAAAGCCTCTTGTTTTATTAAAAACTGGTTCTTTATAAGGGTTATTTTCATCCCAATTTGTTTGATGTATCATTCCCCAACCGTCATCTCTAGACATTAATTGCCAATCGCACCAAACTGTAGCCTTTAAATTTCTTAAATCTTCTATAAGTCTATATGCCATATCATAATGTCTTGCAAACCAACCTCTCCCATCTCTTTGCCAGCTTAATGGCCCTGTTTCTGTTTGCCAAATAGATTTGTTTCCGTTGTTTTTTGCAAAATCTGCTAAATCAGCTTTATCTCGCCAACTGCCACCATAACTATGTGTTGTAATTTTTGAAAGACCATTATACTCATTAAAATTGTTATTTTTAATAGCTGTCATATTAATTAAAGCCGAAGTTACTTTAGAGTTATCTGATCCAGAAAGTTTAATATCAGCAATACCCAAAGCATTTTTTCTTTGCCATAATCTCCATAAAACTTGTGCTTGAGTAGGTGCATAAATGGCAGAACCTTCTTGGTTACCTCCTTTTTTCCAATAACCAGAAATTGGCTCATTAAATGGTACAATGTAACTTATATTCCAATTTGGATAAGCACTATCTAAACCTTTAGTTGCAGAAGCTAAATAATCTGCAAAATCATCTATAAATGCTGGTTTTAAATTCTCTACGGTAGCTACAACATTTCCTGAAGAACATTCTGAATGGGTCATCCACCAAGGTGGAGAATATGAAATCATTTCTGTAATAATATCTCCCTTTGGTGCTCTTAATTCTGCTATTTTATTCATTACAGCTATTTGCCGAACATCCTTTGTTAAATCATAAGTTCCCCAACCTTCATTATCAGATTGTGGACTTCTGTAATTTGGTATTAATGCACCATCTTTTCTAAAGTGATCTCCTTCTGTACAATTTGGGTTCTCTCCACCAGCAATATTAAACCTAAACACATTCAAATTCAAATCATCAACGGCGTAACCCGCTAATTCTTCAATTACTTCATCACCCATTCCACCTGCCAAATTTGCCCACCAAGCTAAAGAAACACCCCAACCTTCTATAGTTTGATGTTTTATTTCTGGATTTATTAAAACATTTGTTTGTCCTAGTGTTTTACTAGAAAAAATATTTAAAATTACAATAAGTGTAAATACTAATCTGTTATACTTTATTTTAATCATCATTTGAATTTAAGATTACTAAAAAATCAGTACAAGCTGCGGTTACTTTATAATTTCTACTTGGTAGATTTTTTGATTTTTTAATTGTTTCTAAAAACGGTAATTTATCTTTTATATATATTAAATAATTAATTGTCAATAATGCTAAATTCAAATTATCATCTAAACTATATTTTTTTAAAATTTCTTCAGATTTTTTATCTCCAAATACATCATAACTAATTGCTGCAGCTGTAATTGCAACTGGAGCAAAAGAATCGTTTAAAGCATCAGAAAGTTCTTTTTTATATGATTGTAAAATATTTTTTTCTTGGCTTAATAAACCAACTGATGCCCAATATCTTACAATTTCATTTTCAGAGCTCAATAATTTAGCTTGTTTTTTTGCAATGTGATTTCCTTTTTTTCCTGATAAGGAAGCTGCTTTATAAATTTTATGGAAAGGATATTTTTTATCATCCAAACGAAATTGATAAGGAGTTTCTTTCTCTGACAAGACTTCGATTTTATATTCAGTTGCAAAAAGAATATCTTTAGCCTTTAAAATATCAGCATCTAATTGATTCCTCATTTTTTTAAGTACTGCTTTGTATTTTTGATCTCCTGCTAGGTTTTTGGTTTCCCAAATATCGTTATCTATATCATATAAAACTTCAAAAGGACGATTCTTGAAAATATTAGTTTGTACTTCATTCAGCTGGTTATTCTTTAAATCTAAACGCATTTGTTGGGTAATTTCTGCCTGTTCTATATACCTTATATACCTCATTTCTGGCATAAAAGGTGTAAAATTTCTAGAGTACACAAAACGCCCATCTGTAATAGTTCTTGTTAAATCTGGTCCATTGTCTGCTCTATCAGATGAAAGTAATAGGTAATTTTTTTTATTGTTTTTAGTGAGGATATCTCTTCCTTTTAAATAATTTGGGACATTACCTTTAGCTAGATTAATTATAGTTGGCGCTAAATCCTCAAAACTAATTAAATCGTTTGTTACAATACCTTCTTTACCCCAAGGAGAAAGATGTTTATATTTTTTTGGAAATTTTATAATAAAAGGAACTCTATACCCTAGATTAATTCCATTTGTTTTTGCTCTAGGAATTCCCTCTCCATGATCGGCGTAAAAAAATATTATAGTATTTTCTAATAAATTGTCTTTTTCTAATTTTTGTAATAAATCTCCTATTCTTTTATCAGTCAATTTTATAGAATTATAAACTCTGGCAAACTGCTTTCTCATTTCTGGGCTGTCCTTAAAATAAGGAGGCATTTCAAAATCATTATTTCCAATTCTTTCTTCTTCCGATAAATAATTTAAAACACTTTTTTCATACCAATCAAAAGGCATAGACATTGTTCTAGATTGATGTGAAGCTGCGAAATTAAAAACAGAAAAAAATGGTTGATTTTTATCTTTTCTTTTAGACCAAGTAGCTGTATTTGAACTATCATCCCAAGTTTCGTCAATAAATTCTTTTTCGTTAGCAATATTGTAATCTGTTTTTTCATTATTAGATGTATAATATCCTTCTTGTTTTAAATAATAAGGAAAACCTTTAATAAAAGTTGGAATTGGATAATTACTTCTATGGTTTCCAGTTCCCAACTTAAAAGTTGGTACACCAGTAATTATAGCAGATCTACTTGCGGAGCAAACAGTTCCTGTTGCAAAAGCGTTTGTAAAACGGATACCATTTTCTGCCAATTTATCAATATTTGGTGTGCTAGCGTTTTCATTTCCATAACAGCCTATAAATTGAGGTGAAGTATCTTCAATTGTAATCCATAGAATATTTGGCTTTTCTTGTGCAGAAAAACTAACCACTATAAATAGCAAGAAGAAAAATATTATTTTATGGATTTTTACTTTCATTATTTTAAAATTTCTTGAAGTTTTTGCTCCATTTTTTTTACAATTTCTGGATGGTTTTCAGCTATATTATTTTCTTCTGATGGATCTTTTTCTAAATCGAACAATTGCATTTCTTTTCTAAAACCTGGATCTACAAATTTTTGAGTAATCCAACCTGGAACTGGTTTGTCTTTTGGTTGAATATATTTCCATTTTCCCATTCTCAATCCATACGTATAAGCTTCTTCTAATAAAAATTCTCTACCTCTTTGAGATTCCCCTAACCAAGAACTTAAATGGTTTTCGCTATCTGGAGCTGCATTTTTCTCTATTTTTTGATTTACCAAATCCGCCAAAGAAGCATATAAATCTAATTGAGATAATAAAGCTTGGCTTTTACCTGGTTTTACTTTTGCTGGCCAATGAACAATTGTTGGCATTCTTGTTCCTGCTTCAAAAACTGAATATTTAGACCCTTTGTATTTTCCCCCTGGTTTATGGTCTCCTAATAACTCTATGGCATAATCTACATATCCATCATCTAAAATTGGGCCATTATCACTCGTGAAAATAATTAGAGTATTGTCTAATAATTTTTGCTTTTTTAATACTTTAGTAATTTCACCAACACACCAATCCATTTGAGCAATCACATCTCCTCGTGGTCCCATTGTACTGCTTTCCACAAACTTTTTATTTGCAATTCTTGGTTGATGAATATCATGCAACGAAAAATAAAGAAAAAACGGATTTTCTTTTTCTTTATTAATAAAATCGGTTGCTTTTTCTGATAATACGAAAGGTATTTTCTCGTCTATCCAAAGTGCACTTTTTCCACCTTTCATATGCCCAATTCTGCTAATTCCGTTTGTAATAGCTCCTTGGTGGTAAGGGTCTGTATGCATTTTTAACATTTCTGGAACTTCTCTACCTAAAGGATAACCTCCATCTATTCTTGTTCCATAACTCACAGTTATTGGATCTTTTGGATCTAAATTTACCACTCTTTGGTTTTCTAAAAACACGGTTGGAACTCTATCTCCTGTGGCAGGAATTAAAAAACTATAATCGAAACCAACTTCTTTTGGACCTAAACCTACTCTTTTATTCCAATCTATTTTTCCGTTTCCTAAACCTAAATGCCATTTACCAACAACACCCGTTTTGTATCCAGCTTTTTGAAGCATTTTTGGTAACGTTTCCTTTTTTGTGTCTATAATTAAGGGGGCATCTCCCTCTAAAATTGCAGCATTATTTCTAAACGCATAACTTCCAGTTAGCAAAGAATAACGAGAAGGAGTACAAGTTGAGGCACTTGAATGTGCATCTGAAAAATTCAAACCATTTTTTGCTAATTCGTCTACAAAAGGAGTTTTTACACCAATTGCACCATTTATACCAATATCTCCATAACCTAAATCATCCACATAAATAATTACGATGTTAGGTTTCTTATTTTGCGAAATTGCAAAACAAGAAACCAGTAACAAAGTAGCTATAATGTTTTTTTTAAAAATAGAATTCATTTTTTATTTAAATTATAATACTGCTACTAATTTTGAATGCAAATGTGCTGGAAGATGGTATAAATCCATTTCACTTACTTTATTAAAACTTGCGCTTGCTTTTTCATTTTTATTTAAACCTAATTGACCTAAACCAATTAAATAATTACAATGAATTTTATTAATATCATTTAAATCTTCTTCCCAAATTAATAAATCTGGTAATGAAATTGCGAAATAATCTAATTTCACTTCATCATTCATATGCTCTTTTCCATAATTAATTAAATTTTGGAAACGAACGTTTGCTTCATCATTTCTATTCAATTTTTGCAATGCCAAACCTTGATAGAAAATTTTATCTGGTTGTTGATCGTTGTAGAAAATTGCAGGACTTGGATCACTTAAACCTTCTGAAGCCAGTTCGAAATACTTTTTAGCTTCTGCTGTATCTCCTAAACCTTCATAAGCACAACCTAACCAATAATTTATATCGTTTTCTTGGGTGCCATCTAATTTTCCTTCACCTAGATTATGAGGATAAATTTGTGCTTGTTCTAAGCACGAAATTGCTTGCTCAAAATCCTTTAAATTAATGTGTTTTTTAGCCAATTCTACCTGACTTGTTAAGTACTGAAAAGGAACTTTTCCTTCTCCACCTTCCCAAGGATGAAATTGTCTTTTTGACATTAATTCAGATGATTTTTCGAAATTTCCTATCGTATTATATAATGCAACACGCTCTAAATACAAATCATCTCTAGAATTTGTTAAATCAATGTGTTTTTCTAACAATGCTAAACGCTCATCCACAGGAACATTTATTTTTTTATAAAATTGATCTAATTCCATTAACAAACGAGCGTCTGTATAATCTAAAGAAAACGCTTTTTCTAGATGTTTTCTAGCCAATTCTTTTTGTTCTGTTTTGTTAAAATATAAAAGTGATAAATTTCTATGTGTAATTGCAAAAGTATCGTCTAAATCTAGAGATTTTTCCCAAGCGTTTTGCGCTTCCGTGTACTGTCTGTTTGCGTACCAAAAATTCCCTAAATAATAGAATGCTTTAGCATCTTTCGGGTTTGCCTTTGTTGCTGCTTGTAATGCTAGTACTTCTTCAATTTTGTTTGGAAAACAATAATCTTCAGACATTGTAGATGCTTTTTTATAACATTCTAATGCATTATTTGCCTCTCCTTTTTGATCATAATACCAACCCATAAAGTAATACACCATTGGATACACTTTTTCATTATCATTGGTAAATACTTTTAATAAAGAAATTGCATCGTCAAACTGACCAGCTATTGCATAATCTAAAGAAAACTCATTATAATTATGTGCATAACCTCTAATAATTTCTTTAAATGCTTGTAAATCTTCGGCTTTGTTTGATATTAAATAACGTTCATATAAAACACCAAAATTGAATTTATCAATCGCTAAAGAATCATTAATTAACTGGTTTGCTTTTTCTAACTTTCCTAATTTTCTTAAAATAATTACTTTTAAATGTCTTGCTTTGTGGTTGTGCCAGTTTTTAATTAAAGCTCTGTTTATTAAATCTAACGCTTTGGTTAAATCCCCTCTAAATGTATCTATTTGTGCTAAATTAAAATATCCTGCATCTTGCCATTGTGCATTCCAACAAGATTTAAAGAAACTGCTATACGCATCTTTCTTTTTCCCCAAGAAATTTAGAGCTAAACCTCTGTTAAAATAAGCTTCACCATCATAAGGGTTTGGATTGTGTTTTGTCATTGAGGCAATTGCAGTATCAAAATAAGAAACTGCTTTTTCTAATTGTCCTTTTCTTAAATATAACAATCCAATAGCGTTGTTACAACGAATATCTCCTGGTGCTCTTTTTAACGCTTCCTCATAATAATCCATAGGATTAAAAGTTGCGTGTCTGTATTGTTCTAGATGTAAACCTTGTAAAAACAATGCTTCTACAGAATCTATCTCACTTGGTTCTTTTGCTGCAGTTGCAGGGTCTGGAATTTCTGTAGATAAATCTTTGTCTGGTGTCCAAGAAACTAAAATATTACCTGCTTTGTCTGATACTGAAACTTCTAAATCTTCAAATTTAGCACCGTTAATTGCTATCAATTGCTCAAATCCATTTCTTGGCGACAATTGCACAACTTCTTCTAATAGAATTCCGTTTTTTCCTTTTAAAGAAATAATACTATCATTATAAGTAGAAGTTACATGAACTTTTACGCTTGCTTTCCCATCAACCATTTCTAAATTTACCATCGCTTCTTTGGTCGCATTTTTTACAACACCAACGTTGTAATATGGCATAAAATATTGGGTAAAACTTTTTTCTTCATAAGGGTGCATCCAAGTGAAATCTGGTTGATTATCTGTATAAACTCCACACATTAGTTCAATATATGGTCCATCTTCATCGGTTAAGTTCCTGTCCCAAGCTTTTCCAAAATCTCCATTTCCCCAAGTCCATTGTTTTTTTCCTGGTGATACATTGTGATCTGCAATATGTAACAATCCTCCTTTTGAATCATTTTCATAACCACCTACAAAATCATATTCAGACGTAATTGCCATGTAACTTGTTGGTACAGGAATATTCTTATAATTAGAAATATCTGTTCCTGGAGAATAATCTACTTTATAATATTCGCCTTTTGCAATCGGGAATTCAGAAACATCTCTTTTTCCGTGATCGAAAACTGCATTTACGTCTGGTGGAAAAACAGATTGGTAATGGTCATTTACTGCCACTGCAGGATTTGCCCACCATAAAAATGTTTGTGGGTGTGGTGTTCTATTATATAATTGAGCTTTAATTTCTATATAAGCTTTGTCTGGATGTAGCGTAAAACCAGCCATTCCTTTTGTACGAAACATTCTTTCTAGCTCACTTACCCAAATAGTTTTGCTTCCATCTTCATTTTCTTCTATTGTAGAATCTGTTGGATCATACGTACTAGGTCTGTGGTGTTGAGGCCAGTTGAATTCGATTCCCCCAGAAATCCAAGGACCAGTTAAACCAACCAAAGCTGGTTTTATAACATGATTGTAATACACAAAATGGCGTTCTCTAACTTTATCATAAGCCATTTGAATTCTACCACCTAATTCAGGTAAAATCATCACTTTTATATAATCATTTTCTATATAAATTGCGTTCCACTCTTTATCTACTTTTGTGTCGCTAATTTTTTCTATTACAGGATGTGGATATACAGCACCACTACTTGCTTGATATACTCTTTTTTCTAAAAAAACAGGATATTTTTCTGGAGTTCCAACTTCATATGTAGGAATTACTACCTTCTCTCTCCAAACTTTTACAGTTTTCATATTACTAATTTTTAAATATTATTTTAAGTTTACTTTGTTGATGTTTTTGTTGTTTACTTCGGTAAATACTTATTTAAGTAAACTTTTAATTTGATTGATTTCTAAACTTACCTCTGGATTGAATGCAGAAGTTGTCATGTACTTTTTTAAACTATAAAGCATTTGTTTTGCTTCTAATCTTGTATCAATATTTGTATGTAAATCGATACCAGATATAATAATTTTTCCTTTACCAACTTTTGCTTCAAAAACTAATGCTAATCTTCGGTTTTTAAACCAATCATCTACAACTCTAACAATTGGCGTTAATTTTGGTAAATCGTCTATAATAATGGCGTTAGAGTTTGTCATAGCGTCCCACCATTGCCAATTAGAATGGTATTCTGTTGGGAAATCTGCCAAAGCAGGATTTTTTGGATCTACTAAAACACCCAACGTATGTGGTTTCTGTCCATTTGTCCAACTTGTATTCCAAAAAATGCTTGAAAAACCAATACCAATATCGCCACCTTTTTCTGGAGCAATATCCCCTTTCGTAATATTGAATAAAACGTTGCCTCCTTTTTGGAGATAATCAATTGTTGATGCCTCTAATTTATTAACAACTTTTACAGTATTTTCGTTTTCAATTTCAGGAATTTCAGTTGGATATACCCACAAATCCCAAGTATTCGTAAATTCTTCAACAGAAACAGAAAGTGTTAGTCTTTGTGCTTTTTCAATTTTTGAAAGTGGTAAACTAATATTACCTAATTGAATTCCGTTTCCAATTTCTATATCTTTTTTTGCTAAATCTCCCTCTGCAAAAACATCCTTGTTTACTGTTTTTAAAACCCATTTTGGTGTTGCGTTTTTCAGTATTTTTTCTCCAAAATGTGCAACTTCAATAGCTACATTTAAAGTATCCGTATTACTAAAAGTCCTTTTAGCAAAACGTGCTAAAGGTACTGTTTGCCCACTAAAAGCTTTAAATTCCTCTGGAGAAACATAACCTTTTTCTCCCCAAAAAGCATCTAAAACCCCTACAAGTGCAGTACCTTGACCAGGAAAATCGTGTAAGTCTAACAACTGAAAACCAGCCATATCTTTCGTCCTTAAAGCTGCTTCAATATCTGCTTTATAACATAAAACTTGTAATTTACCTGAAGCCATTAAAAATTGCTTCGCTAAATCTGCCATTCCATTTTCTGCCAATGTTTCTTGAAAAATTTCAAAATTCTTCGGTTTTAAAACACCTGTATATTTATGCATTTCTTCAAAATTAGGATACACACACCATTGACCAATTTCATGACTTACATAAGGCATTGGCGTTTTGTTGATGTGATTACTCCAATCGAATTCTGTTTGTGGTGCTTTAGCATTGATAATACTTTTTAAATTCTGATTCCAAGCTTGAATTCTTGGAGCTCCTCCATTAAAGTAATCTAAATTATCTATATATGGCCAATTTGCACCACTTGTATATAATCTTCTATTATCTAATTTTTTGAAATGATTTACATATTTTCTTAAGTATGGTTTACTATTCTTTCCATGAGGTTCGTTTCCATGTGTCATTAATACAAATGATGGATGATTTCCGTAAGCATTTATAATATCTTCGCCTTCTTTATACAACCATTCATCAATAGCTTCTCCATCTCCAACAGTTGCCCAAGCAGATGCTTCTGCTTGCAAATATATTCCTACTTCATCTGCAGCTATAAATGCCGCTTTTGGTGGGCTCCAAGAATGAAAACGGACGTGATTTAAACCATGACTTTTAATTACTTTGTAAACAGCTTTCCAAGATGTAACATCTGTTGGAGGATAGCCAGTTAATGGGAAAATTGCGCTCTCTAAAGTTCCTCTTAAAAACGTTTTTCTTCCGTTTATTGTAAATACTTTTCCTGTTGCTTTAAATTCTCGCATCCCAAAATCGATGTTCTTTGTATCGATACCAAATTTAGATTCTAATGTAATTTGAAGTTCATATACATTTGGGTTGAATTCATCCCAAAGTTTTGGGTTTTCGCCCATATCATATTCAATAACTATTTCTTTATTCCCATTCGTTTCTATATCCTTTTTTAATACAGCTAATGCATTTTTGGTAGATTTATCAAATGCCTCTAAACCTAATCTTACCCTTTTTTCGGAATCAAGATTACCTTTAATTTGCAACACTACTTTTACTTTTTTGGTAGCAATATTTGGATATAATTTTACATTTCCAATTGCTAATTTTGGGGAAACTTCTAATTTTATATCGCCAATAATTCCGTTCCAATTTGTTTGTGTATTGTCTGAAATACTATGTGCATCTATTCCTGGATTAATATCTTTAATACTGTTGTCAACCCTAATTGTAATTGTGTGTTCGCCAACAGTTAATGCATCACTTAAATCATAATTATGCGCTGTAGATAAACTATTTTGCATACCAATTTTTGTATCATCTACCCAAACTGTAGATTCCCAATGCACTCTTTCTAAATGTAAATTTATTTTTTGACCTTTATAATCTTCAGGAATAGTAACTTTTTTCTGATACCAAGCAGCTCCTGTATATTTTTTGTTAGGAGTTAACCAAAAGGGAAGTTTAATATTTCCTTTCTGTCTGTACTTTTCCATTTTTGGGTCTTTGTACCAAACACTATCAGTATCCCAAATATTACCTGTCCATTTTGTGTTTATACTTAACTCATCTCCTTTACCATTGGTATTCATAGAACCTGGTAATTGTATCGTTTCTGAAAATTGAACACTTTGCCAATTTTCTGAAACTCCTCTATCTAAAGAATCAATTTTAAAACTCCAATCTCCTGACAAATCAATACTACTGTCTGTTTTTGTGCATGCTGTTAACAGAATGAATGATAAAAAGATAAGAACTATATTTTTATGATTAAATTTTCTCATTATTTTTTATTTCAATAAACTTTTAATTTGATTGATTTCTAAACTTACCTCTGGATTGAATGCAGAAGTTGTCATGTACTTTTTTAAACTATAAAGCATTTGTTTTGCTTCCAACCTGTTTTCTAAATTTGTGTGTAAATCAATACTAGACATTATTAATTTTCCTTTACCAACTTTTGCTTCAAAAACTAATGCTAATCTTCGGTTTTTAAACCAATCATCTACAACTCTAACAATTGGCGTTAATTTTGGTAAATCATCTATAATAATGGCGTTAGAGTTTGTCATAGCGTCCCACCATTGCCAATTAGAATGGTATTCTGTTGGGAAATCTGCCAAAGCAGGATTTTTTGGATCTACTAAAACACCCAACGTATGTGGTTTCTGTCCATTTGTCCAACTTGTATTCCAAAAAATGCTTGAAAAACCAATACCAATATCGCCACCTTTTTCTGGAGCAATATCCCCTTTCGTAATATTGAATAAAACGTTGCCTCCTTTTTGGAGATAATCAATTGTTGATGCCTCTAATTTATTAACAACTTTTACAGTATTTTCGTTTTCAATTTCAGGAATTTCAGTTGGATATACCCACAAATCCCAAGTATTCGTAAATTCTTCAACAGAAACAGAAAGTGTTAGTCTTTGTGCTTTTTCAATTTTTGAAAGTGGTAAACTAATATTACCTAATTGAATTCCGTTTCCAATTTCTATATCTTTTTTTGCTAAATCTCCCTCTGCAAAAACATCCTTGTTTACTGTTTTTAAAACCCATTTTGGTGTTGCGTTTTTCAGTATTTTTTCTCCAAAATGTGCAACTTCAATAGCTACATTTAAAGTATCCGTATTACTAAAAGTCCTTTTAGCAAAACGTGCTAAAGGTACTGTTTGCCCACTAAAAGCTTTAAATTCCTCTGGAGAAACATAACCTTTTTCTCCCCAAAAAGCATCTAAAACCCCTACAAGTGCAGTACCTTGACCAGGAAAATCGTGTAAGTCTAACAACTGAAAACCAGCCATATCTTTCGTCCTTAAAGCTGCTTCAATATCTGCTTTATAACATAAAACTTGTAATTTACCTGAAGCCATTAAAAATTGCTTCGCTAAATCTGCCATTCCATTTTCTGCCAATGTTTCTTGAAAAATTTCAAAATTCTTCGGTTTTAAAACACCTGTATATTTAGACATTTCTTCAAAATTAGGATACACACACCATTGGCCCATTTCATGACTTACATAAGGCATTGGTGTTTTGTCTATAAACTTACTCCAATCAAATTCAGTTTGTGGTGCTTTAGCATTGATAATACTTTTTAAATTCTCATTCCAACCCTGTATTCTTGGTCCTCTGTGATTGTAAAAATCCATATTATCTAAATATGGATAACCAGCACCACTAGTATATAATCTCCTATTATCTAAATCTTTAAAATGATTTACGTAGTTTGATAAGTATTCTTTATGATTTTCTCCATGTGGCTCATTTCCATACGTCATCATTACAAACGATGGATGATTTCCGTAAGCATTTATAATATCTTCTCCTTCTTTATAAAACCATTTGTCTTCTGGGTTGCCATCTCCTAATTTATTCCAGCCTGCAGCTTCTGCTTGCAAATACATTCCTACTTCATCTGCTGCTATAAATGCCGCTTTTGGTGGACACCAAGAATGAAAACGGACGTGATTTAAACCATGACTTTTAATTACTTTGTAAACAGCTTTCCAAGATGTAATATCTGTTGGAGGATAGCCCGTTAATGGGAAAATTGCGCTCTCTAAAGTTCCTCTTAAAAACGTTTTTCTTCCGTTTATTGTAAATACTTTTCCTGTTGCTTTAAATTCTCGCATCCCAAAATCGATGTTCTTTGTATCGATACCAAATTTAGATTCTAATGTAATTTGAAGTTCATATACATTTGGGTTGAATTCATCCCAAAGTTTTGGGTTTTCGCCCATATCATATTCAATAACTATTTCTTTATTCCCATTCGTTTCTATATCCTTTTTTAATACAGCTAATGCATTTTTGGTAGATTTATCAAATGCCTCTAAACCTAATCTTACCCTTTTTTCGGAATCAAGATTACCTTTAATTTGCAACACTACTTTTACTTTTTTGGTAGCAATATTTGGATATAATTTTACATTTCCAATTGCTAATTTTGGGGAAACTTCTAATTTTATATCGCCAATAATTCCGTTCCAATTTGTTTGTGTATTGTCTGAAATACTATGTGCATCTATTCCTGGATTAATATCTTTAACACTGTTGTCAACCCTAATTGTAATTGTGTGTTCGCCAACAGTTAATGCATCACTTAAATCATAATTATGCGCTGTAGATAAACTATTTTGCATACCAATTTTTGTATCATCTACCCAAACTGTAGATTCCCAATGCACTCTTTCTAAATGTAAATTTATTTTTTGACCTTTATAATCTTCAAGAATAGTAACTTTTTTCTGATACCAAGCAGCTCCTGTATATTTTTTGTTAGGAGTTAACCAAAAGGGAAGTTTAATATTTCCTTTCTGTCTGTACTTTTCCATTTTTGGATCTTTGTACCAAACACTATCAGTATCCCAAATATTACCTGTCCATTTTGTGTTTATACTTAACTCATCTCCTTTACCATTGGTATTCATAGAACCTGGTAATTGTATCGTTTCTGAAAATTGAACACTTTGCCAATTTTCTGAAACTCCTCTATCTAAAGAATCAATTTTAAAACTCCAATCTCCTGACAAATCAATACTACTGTCTGTTTTTGTATCACAAGAGATAAAGAAGACAAGTATTAAACAAGTTTTAAGATATTTTATAATTGAGTTAAATTTCATTTAAGAATTACTTTATAGATGATTCAAAATATTTAAAAATAGCATCCGCTACAAATTGATGTCCTTTTTGGTTGATATGATTGTTTTGTGACATATAACCAACTAATGGTTGTTTTTTTGCTAACTCTCCAAATAATGCGTAACTGTCTACTAAACCAACGTTATACTTTTCTGCTAAAACTCTAATTTGTGCGCTATGTTTTGCCAATTTTGTTTCTTTAGAAGCAGTATCTTCTCTTAAATCTGGAGTTGGCGTTAATAAAATTACTTTTGTTCCATATTGTAGTGCTTCTACAATCATTTGTTCCCAGGCAATTTTTGCACGCTCCAAACCAATTCCTCTATCGTTTAAAGCATAATCTATGAAAAGCACATCTGGTTTATAACTTAAAACCTCTTCTTTAAATCTTTTTGCACCTTGTTCAGATTGTTCTCCTCCAATAGAAGTTGTAATGGTGTTTACAACAGAATATGGGTAATAATCATTTACCTTTTTTAAGGTTCTAAAAGGGTAAGCTTGTAAACGATCTACTACGCCTCTTGTAGTGTAGCCTGTTGGTACAGAATGCCCATGAAAAACCAAGTTTACAAATGAATTATTTGGCCATTTTTTATTCAACTTAACTTTTATTGAATCTAAATATGTGGCTGTTATTTCATTTTTAGAAATAGTTTTTAATTTTTGCTGTGCACATGAAAAATTTATGCTTAATAAAAAACAGGCTGCTATAATTAAATTTCTATTTTTAAAATGAAATACCATTCTACAATTATTTTTCTTTTGTTAATTCTGCTTCAATTTCCTCTAAACTTTTTCCTTTGGTTTCTGGCAATCTATTTTTGATGAATAAGAAACCTAAAACACAAATAATACTGTATACCCAAAAAGTTCCAGAAGCACCTAAAGCATCATTTAAAATTGGGAAAGTAAATGTTAAAATAAAAGAAGCTACCCAAAGTGCAAAAGTTGCTATAGACATGGCAACACCCCTAATTTTATTTGGAAAAATTTCTGATAAAACCACCCAAGTTATTGGTGCTAAAGACATAGAATAAATTGCAATTGCAGTTAAAACCAATACTAAAACTGGCCAACCTGTATATTGCATATAATATGCGCCACCTAAAATTGCGTAAACCAATCCTAAACCTATAGAACCAAAAAGCATTAATTTTCTTCTACCCCAACTATCTACAGTTTTCATAGCGATAATCGTAAAAATTAAGTTTACACTTCCTGTAATTACAATATTAAAAAGCATATCTCCAACAGTATAACCTGCTGCAGTAAAAATTTCTTCTGCATAATTAAATATGATGTTTATACCACACCATTGCTGAAAAACAGCTAATACGATACCAATAATTAAAATCGGTTTTACTTTGGCACTTTTAAAATCTGAAAAAGTAATTTTAGATGTTCCACTTTCTTTTAATGTTAAATCAATATTTTTTACTTCTTGTGCCGCATAACTTTCTCCACCTATTTTTGCTAATACTTTTTTGGCTGCAGCTGCATCGTTCATTTTCATTAAAAAACGTGGACTTTTTGGCACTAAAAACATCAATCCAAAAAATAAACCTGCAGGAATTAATTCCGCCCAAAACATCCATCTCCATCCAGATTGTCCATTCCAAGAATCTAACATTGTAGCTTCATCTATAACAGGTTCTGCAATTAAATAATTTGCAATTTGAGCAACTAAAATACCTATTACTAAGGTTAACTGGTTTATTGCCACAAACTGACCTCTATATTTTGCAGGTGCAATTTCGGCAATATACATTGGCGATAAAGTAGAAGCTAATCCAATACCCAACCCACCTAATAACCTGTAAAAAATAAATGGTGTAAAATTATCAACATATCCAGTACCAAAAGCCGATAACGTAAAAAGAACAGCGGCCAATATTAACGGTATTTTTCTTCCAAATTTATCTGCAACAAAACCAGAAATTATGGCTCCAAAAATACAGCCAATTAAAGCACTACTCATTGCCCATCCTTGTAAAGTTGGTAAATCACTAATATCAAAATACAATTCGTAAAATGGTTTTGCACCACCAATTACTACCCAATCGTATCCAAAAAGGAAACCTCCCATGGCAGACGCTAGGGCTAAAAAAAGTAAATACTTAAAATTAAACTTATTATTTTCTATGTTAATTTGGTTGCTAATTTCCATATATTTTGAATAATCAATCTTTAGTTAAACTGCTATTATACCAATCTGCATTTGGTTTAAAATCTTTTTTTAAGAAGTTTTTACGTTGATTTTCTAAATCTTGCATCATTTTTGTTTTTCTTCTATTTTGTAATGCTATAGCTTTTTTTGAATCGTAATCTTTATTTATTGTAGGTACTTTTGCGTTTACACTTTGTAAATAATCATTTAATTCTGTGCTTAAAGTTTTTGCTTTTTCGGTATTTGTAGCTACTAAATCATTTAATTCTTTTGGGTCTTCAACTAAATTATACAACTCATTACGACCATCTTCATAATAATGAATTAACTTAAAATCTCCTTTTCTAATGATGCTTACAGGTTCTCCTCCTTGATTTCCATAATGTGGATAATGCCAAAATAACGATCTACCATCCAAAGACTTTCCTTTTAACAAAGGCACTAAACTAACACCGTCTAAAATTTGCTTTTTATCTTTAGCTATTCCTGCTAAATCTAACAAGGTTGGATAAAAATCTGCTCCAGTTACTGGATAACTGATTGCTTTTGGAGAATTTTTTAACATTGGTGCTTTTATTAAATATGGCTCTCTAATTCCACCTTCCCACTGGTATCCTTTTCCACCTCTTAAGGGAAAATTTGTAGTTGAAAAAGCGTCTCCACTTGCTACACCTCCATTATCTGAAGTAAAAATTATTATTGTATTTTCATCTAAACCTAATTCTTTTAATCTTTTTAAAACCACACCAACAGCATCATCCATAGACTCTACTAAACCTGCATAAATAGGGTTATCTTGTACAGTTCTTATAGGTAAAATGCGCTCCATTTCGAAACCTTTTTCTGGAATTCCTTGCTTTTCTGCCTTATTTCTGTACTTATTCCATTTCTCTTGCGTTGTTTCTATTGGTCCATGAACTGCATAAAAAGATAAAAATGCAAAGAATGGTTCGTCTTTATTTGCTGATATGAAATCGGCTGTTTCTAACGCTAACCTTTTAGTTAAATTTTCCCCTTTATATTTATAATCTAATTTTGGATTGCTCCAAGGTGCATAATAACCACCTTTAGGGCTACCAACTTCCCAACCACCAATATTAACGTCAAAACCATTACTTTCTGGGCCATATGGAACATCTCCTATGTGCCATTTACCCGCAAAAAAAGTTTTATAACCACCTGATTTTAAAGCTTCTGCTACAGTTATATTTTCTCTAGAAATAATATGTTTATATTCTGGTGGTAATACTTTTGTGTTTTGTCTTTTACCCCAAGCCTCGCCTGTTTCGGCACCAATCCAATCAGTTACTCCATGTCTTGCAGTATATTGTCCTGTCATTAAACTTGCTCTTGATGGACTACAAACTTGTGCAGCTGCGTAACCTTGTGTAAACTCAACACCTTCATTTGCAATAGCATCTATATTTGGTGTTTCATAATATGTACTACCTGCATAACTTAAATCATGTGCGCCTAAATCATCTGCAACTATAAAAAGTATGTTCGGTTTTATAATCTTTTTTTCTACAGTAGTATCTTTACTTTTGCAGCTAAATAAAAAAATAGTTGTTATAAAAGTGCATAATATTTTTATGTATTTATAATTATTTTTCATGCTAAAAATTTCTATTTTACTATTATTTTGAAATTGAAATTAAACTTGTTTATTGTTGTTTATTTTATGTTATCGAACAATTATTTGCCCTAATAATATAATATATTCAAAAATATGAGAAAACATGGATAAAAAAATGGACTAAAAGACTGTATATATGTTTCTATATATTCTATAAATAATTATTTGATAAATTTCCAAAATTTAATAGTATTAAATTTTAGCGCTTATTCATAAAATCAATTATCGTATTAATAGATTTTGCTTTTATAAGTATTTTATTATTTTTATTAATAAAAGCTTCTTCTGAATTATTAACTATTGAAGTAACATACATCATTTTTACATTGAAATTTTTCATATCTAGCACCTGATTAATATCACTATTATTGATTATTACAGAAGCTATTTATATTTTTTTAGGGTTTAAATTTGTTGAGAACATTAAACTTTGATATTCTTCTTTTAAATCCAAATTCATGTTAGATCTTGATTATTATCTCTCATAAAACAAAATTAAATATTCTTAATTTTGTCCTCGAATTAGGTAACCTTTACACCAGTGCCAAGAACTTGCATTTGCCAAGGTCAAATCTGCATACATTACTCTTACAACATAAAATGCAGTTGCCATTCCTAAATCTCTTTTTTCACCAACACCAATGTCACTATTTTTCTTTAAAATACAAAATCCGCTCTGCCAGTAGTCTAGATTTGGATTTTCATGTAGTTCTAGATTTAGTTTTTGTCTTACATAAATTAAACTATCTACAGGCCATTTTGTAAAATAGCTATGCCCAGTAGTTGTTTTGTTTAAGTTTTTGATTTTTACATTATTATTAAAAAAAATCTATTTAGTTTACTTAAGTTGAATATAACCATCTTAAATCTGCAGCTTCTGCAACCACAATTTTAGGTAATAAATTATTTTTTCGATATGTTTATTCACTAAAGTAGATACCTCTAAAATATCTTTATTTGTGGTTGGAGTACTTTCTTGTGTTTTCTTTTCCCATTGTGGTTCGTTTATAGGACTTAAATAACCAAATTTAATTCCTTTAGCTTCAAAATGTTTTAAAAACTGAACCCTAAAAGTAGCATACTCATCAAATTTATCTACTTATAAATTTATTTTTCCTAATTTTAAACCTGAATTATATCCTTTTCCATTTAATGTCCAATGAATTAGAGCAGATATAGAAAATGCTATAAAATTAACACCTTAATAAGATTTGACTTTTTTCAAGTACCACTATTGTCCTTTTTCTTTATTCCAGTCATAGTTTCCATTTACTTCTATATAAGATTTTGCTCTACGCCATTCATTTCTAATTTGCGAATCTTTTCCTTGTTCAGTAGTTCCTGCACCAATATAAAAATACCAAAACGAAAGTCCAATTTCTTTAGGATTAACATTTTCATCAAATTCTTTTTCTTTATTAAATAAAAATTCTGCTATTTTTTCTTTTTTTACTTTAAGCCAATTTAGCCCAGCAAATTGACAGCACCATGCATCCAGACGCTCTAACACCTTCTATTGTTTGAAATTGATTGTTGAAATCTATAATGATGTATATTTTTTGTGCAATTCCATCAGCACAGGATAAAAAAAGAATTAAAAACAAGCTTAATATGTAGTCATAATTTTATTAGAAATTAATTTCATAATTAAGAAAAATAGTTTTATTTGGGTTGTTATTAAATGGACTTTAATTACTTCTTTTTTAAAATAATCTTATAAATTTGATATTTTGATTCTTGATTAATAGAAACCACAACCTGATTATTGGGGTTTAAAATTGCTTCAGAGACTTGCTCTACATAAGGTTCTGCTCTATTAGTTTCTGAATAATTAGAAGGTAAAAAGCGCTTTACACTTTTAATAGAACCAACTTCGAAACCAGTAATATCTATACCTACTTTAGCAAAAGATTCGTTGCCACCTGTAATAAACAAAACCATTGTTTCGCTATCATTTAAGGCTGCTGCAACATGAAACTTATTAGATGTTACTTTTAACGATTTTCCCTTATATGAATCCGATAGTTCTCCTATAATTTGCCCTACTGGGTAAACTAAAGAATGATTCCAGTTTGTAATCCCTAAACCAGGTATAGAACTATTTATAGGTGGCCAATACGCTGCAGCATTTGCGCCAGATCTTGCATAAATTTGAATGATATCTGGAATTATATTTGCTGCTTGCATGTATAATGCTCGTCCATTATAATCTCTAGAAGGCATCCATTCAGATAAGTAAATAAAATTTTTATTCGGGTTAAAATTATTAGCACAGTCTTTTATTTTTTGCTCTAAACTTGCCATATTATGAGTACTACTTTGATAGCCAACATACGTATGAAGCGCAACACCATCTATTTGGTTATAAGCCTTTGTAAATAAACTTTTCATAGTCGAGAATTCTGCTGGGATTGTATAATCACCATTTACCAATAGTTTAAAAGTTCTATTTGGAAAATTATTATTTATAAATTCCGCTAAATTCATTGCAATATTTGTGTACTTCTCTAATTTTTGAGGTCTAGTAACTCCTCCTGCGTGTTGTAGCCACCATTCGTTTCCAATTTCAACAATGCCATTACCAATGGTAGACTTTGTAATAGCTTTTTCTGCAGTTGCTTTTAAATTTTCTAAAGCCATATTATATTGTACAGAACCAAGTGTTTTATCCATTGCTTCAGCAGTTGGTATTACGATGCTGTAGTTGTTTATATTATTTTTTAAAGTTTCCACAGATGCTCCTGGAACGCTTGGCGTATTATTCCAATTTGGAGTTGTATTCGTATCCCAATTATAAAATTCAGACTCCCAGCCTCCTGGATATCTTATTAATTTAGAATTAATGCTATTTAAGGTATTTGTAAATTTAGAAAATGACACATCTGTTACCTGTCTCCAATCGTTATTTACTCCAAATATTTCTGGATTTATTTCTACACCGTCATTTGCATCTATTGTCAAGATAATATCAGCTTTAACAGTAACTTCATTATTTATGACCTCTTCTTCATCTTCGGAAGGCATATTCGAATAATCAGAACCACACGAAACTAGAAAAACCATTAAAAGACTGATTAAGAGAGAATTTATTTTTTTATAATTCATTAAGTATGTTTTCAAGAAGTTAAAAATGTTTATTACATATATAAAAAACCTAATAAAATTTTGATTTACAAAATTAAATCCTACTTTTTATTAAGTTGATAATATGGGTGAAATCTTATTTCAAAGTAAGTAATTAAAAATTATAAATAAATAGACAGAATAATCCATTAAATGGATATTATTGTATAAATTTAAAAAGTTAAAACAAAAATTCTTCACCAAAAAAATTAATTATATAAAGGAAAAATGTGATTTATCATCAATTAAAACATTAAAAAAAACCTATAAAATTATTATTACATGGATATAAATACTTAAATTATTTTTTATATATTTACAGAATTAGAACTCTAAAATAAATAAATTCATGACTGATAATACAACTTTAAGAGAAGGGTTTTTAGGTCAGAGCATGATTTCTCTACCTAAATCTATAATTAATATTGTAAAAAATAATCAAATAACTAAAGTATTTTATGTCTCTGATCTAGGTCATTACCCGAAAGCAAAAAATCATTATAGAAGAAGAAAAAAAGGTTCTAATCAATATATCTTAATTTATTGTACAATAGGCAAAGGAGAAATTATATTAGACGGTATAAAGCACATAATTGAACCAAATCAATTTTTTATTATTCCCAAAAAAATAGAACATGAGTATAGCGCAGACGAATCTGATCCTTGGACAATTTATTGGATTCACTTTAACGGTACAATAGCTGCAGAATTATATAAAAGATATGCCACAACTGATATTAAGAATTATAAGAACATATCTTTTTCTAAAGAAAAAATAGCTTTATTTGGTAAGATATTCAATCTTTTTGATCATAATAATTTAGAAAATCAACTAGAGTACGCAAACCTTCTAAGTCTTAGTTTTATAAAAAACTTTATATATCATGATTTTGAGTCTGACTTAAGTATAAGCAACAATAATAACATTGTTAATTCTATTCAGAATTTTTTATTAAAAAATTTAGATAAGAGTTTTACTTTAGATCAAATTGCGTCTAAATTTAACTATTCAAAATCTTATTTACACACAAAATTTAAAACGAGCACTGGCTACCCTATAATGGTGTTTTTTAATCTAAAAAAAACGCAAAAAGCTTGTGAATATCTTAACTATACAGACTTGAGTGTAAAAGAAATTAGTTTTAAAATGGGTTTTGATGATCCTTTATATTTTTCTAGAATATTTAAAAACTTTATGGGGAAATCTCCTAGAAATTACAAAAAAAGCCAACTTAAATAAATTTTCTAATAAAATAGTTATATCTGACAGACGTATGGACTAAATTACCATAAAAAAAGTCTAACAAACTAATTATCTTTATTTTAATACTTCAAGTATTTCTATACGATGAAATACCATTCCTGTATCAAGCATTTTTAGCTGAATGGTTGTTTTACCATTACTTTTAAATTCATAATCTTTAGAAATATAACCATCTAAACATGCCTCTGAAACAATTGTAGTCGTCCAAGTACAACTATGATGGTTGTGATATGTTTCTTCTGGTTCTTGAACATTTTTGACAATAAATTTTCCATTATTAACAGAAAAAGCACATCGCATTTCATCATTTTTAGAAGTTGGTCTTGAAGGAAGAAATTTAACACGAGCTTTGTAAATTCCTGGTTTTAAATTAATTTTAAACTCTAATGCTGGTGCTTTATTTTCATCTTTGTAACTTTCTGCTCTGTGTGGCATCAAATAAGCACCAAAACCATCAACGCTCAAGCCTTCTTCTACAACAATAGTCGTCTTACTATCTTTATTTATTATTTTATGTGAATTTTTTAAAGTCAAAATCTTGAGAGGATTTCGCATTAAATCGCTGTATTCTTGTTTTGTTGTTGCATGA
Organism: Polaribacter sp. Hel_I_88; assembly: GCF_000687935.1. Taxonomy (NCBI): domain Bacteria; kingdom Pseudomonadati; phylum Bacteroidota; class Flavobacteriia; order Flavobacteriales; family Flavobacteriaceae; genus Polaribacter; species Polaribacter sp. Hel_I_88. The sequence goes on from NZ_JHZZ01000001.1 coordinate 1,310,700, forward strand.
GGAATTCGTTTTATATACTCCTCTGAAGCCAATCCTAAATCTGAAATTGGCTCTTTAAGCACCTTTAATTCTCTTGGTTTATAATTCATTAAATGATTCCACTTCCCATTTTCTAATTTATTGTACTCTTCAGTTAAATTTTTAATTTTTTCAAATGCTAAATTCGATTTTTCAAAACTATTTTTTGATTTTTCAGTGAAACCTCTTTTATTTTCAAGAGCACTTCGCCTTGCCAATAGAATTTTTTCATTATGTGCTGCAACTGCTGCTACAGGATAATATACAAGATGAAAATATGCAGTTTTAAGGCGCTCAGGTATTTTGGCTTTTAAAGTTTCTGCTTTTTTAGCAATTAAATTATAATCTTTTATGCGCTTTTCAGATTCAACTTCATTGTAAACAGTATGCCCAATATGCTCTGGTTTTCCTCTCCATGCCAATCGATAATATTCATTTAGTATAAAACCAATTTCTTCACCGAATTTCTTCCCAAAAGTATCTAAACTCCAATCTATAGCCCATTGATTTGCTTTTCCATCTCGCCAACGATTAATATCCCAAGATAAATCCATAAAAAATTGTGTTTCACGTTCAGCTGCCTTAATATCACCTACATTTACTACCCAAAGATTTTTTATTTCAAAATCATAAGCACGCCCTAATTGATGTGCAATAAGTTGAGGCGAAATGCTAACTTGCCAAAGATAATCGCTCCAATAAGAAATGTGATAATAAATTCCGTTACCACCAGATCTTGCACGTTCTTTTTCGTCTGGCATTCTTCTTACATAACCTTGATTGTCTTCTGCCCAACAAATCATAATGTCTTCAGGAACTTTCATACCTGCATCATAATCTGCCAAAACCTCTTTGTAAGGACAAAATATCATAGGAATATCTTTCGTTTTTTTAGTTGAATATTTATTGATAAGTGTGCGCTGATCTTCAAATATTTTTTCCATCATTTCTACACGCTCACTTCTAATTTTACTTCCTGGCATAGCACCATCGTGAATTCCACGCATACCAACTGTGTATAGATTTTCAAATTTTCCACGAGGTTTTAAAATACTTTCCCAATAATTTTTAATCAAATCTGGATGTTTAAAATAATCCCATTGAGATTTTTCTCTTCCATCTACAGCCCATTCTGTCACATTATTTCTTAATAATGGTTCGCAATGAGAAGCGCCCATAATTATTGCATAATTATCTGCAATTTGTGCATTTTCAGTAAATCCATTAAATGGTAAACTACATTCGTGCATTGCAGGCCAAAGGTAATTACTCTTAAGTCTAAGCATTAACTCAAATATTTTTGTGTAGGTTTTAGGACCTATATTTCCAGTTTCAGGGTCAAAAGTTTTTGCAATCCAAGGAGTTAGAGACCAATCTTCATCATTAATAAAAATTCCACGATATTTAACAGACGGACTTTTTTGAATATGAGTTCCTTCTGTAAGATACAATTCTTTCTTTTTTTCTGGCTTTACATCTGCCCACCAAATCCAAGGAGAAATACCAATAGCTTTAGATATATCCATAAGTCCGTATGCAGTTCCTCTCCGATCACTTCCAGCAACAACAATTGCTTTTTTTATAGTATATGGCGTTTTATTTACAGTTGTTATTAATGACGCTTCCCAGTTATTTTTTATTGATGAAACATCTATTGTTTTTTTATGAATAAACTCATCAATAATAACAGATTTTCCAATAGTTCCACAAATTATTATATATTCAGAACGAATATCAGCTACAGAAAATATTACTTCAGGTTTTTTTCCTGTAATTTGAAAGATGTCATCCGCCAATAAATTTGCTGCTATTTCTATAACTTTTGCATCCTTATTGTCAATTAAAATTTGAGTAACATTTTTTGATGTTGCTAATTGAAACGAATTTTTTGATGCTACTTCTGATACTTTTATTTGAGCCATTAATGCTTGATTAACAAAGAAGAAAACTATTAAAAAATGAAGTGATAGTAATACTTTCCAATTAAATTTAAACATATTTTTAATTCTTTTTTTAAATTTATTAATACTATATTTTTAATTATTATTTAGATTCCGAAACTATATATTCTACAGCAAAAGTCCCTTCTTGATTAGATGTAAACTGAAAAGACTTAACTTTTTCTAAAGTTCTTCCTTCTTTTAATTTTATATTTTTAAATTCTTTAGTTTCTAAAATACTACCATCAAAAGTTTTTAAATGTATAGATAAATCTACCATTTTAGAGTCGCCAATATTGAATATAATAGGATTAATCATATCCGAAGGTCCATAAACAACATCTACATTATTACTTCCTGCCATTATATTTTGAAAACCCATTTGCTGAGAATACCAAACAAGCTTTGCATGTCCTAAATAATCTATTAACGATTTTTGATAGGTTCCTGTGTTTGGTCCACCTCGTAAATTACACCAGCTTACACCATCATAATCCATCATTCTTAATTTTTTAAGGGTTTCGTAGCCAATTAATGCTTGCCAAGCTTGACTGGTTTCCCATTCGTTAAATTCCAGTCGTCTCCCTATACTGCCAATATCATAATCCCATTCGTAACTGGGTACATTGTACCATGGTTTTCCTTTAGATAAACTCCAGTTAGGCTGCCCAATAGATTCATCGTTTTCAAAATTGAAATAAGCTCTATGCTTGCTATTTAAAAAGCTGGTTTGAAATTCATTTGTGTAATAATACATTGGTCGCTCATCTTCCTCCATAAAGGGCCATTTTCTCAAAGTAGTCCATTCTGCTCCATAACCACCCATATAATCCATACTCCCTCTGGTTATAAGAGGAGCAGTCCAAATATGATGTGGTTCTAAATTGTTGCCAAAATTATCTTTAGTTCCTTCATCGTTTGGAATATTATACATTAGTCTCATATCTGCACTTGGTGATATAAGACGAGATGAATCGATTGCTATTATTGGTTCATATATTTTTTGGTATGTTGTGGTAATACCTTCCCAATCAAACCAAGAATATGGATGATTTGCAGATTGCCAAATTACTATAGAAGGATGATTTCTCACAATTTTGGCATCTGCTTGAAAACGATTAAAATCAATATTAAAAACATTTCCTTCTCTTATCCATGAAGATGTTTGCCAAATTAACATTAAACCAAGTTGATCTGCAATTTCTGCAATACGAGGATCATTTATACCTCCAGTTTTTGAATCATGAACGCTCATACGAATACCATTTCCGTTCATTTTTTTAATCATCATCATTTCTTGAACCAAATATTCTGCAGGTGGACATTTATCCCATTTTGCTATTTTTTCAAGAGGTGCTCTATTGCCGAATAAAAGAGGTGCTTTTAATAATTCTGGTTTATTGTTGATACGAAAAGTACCACCATCTTGAGATATAGTTCTTATTCCTGTGGTTGTTATATAATCATCTATAATTTCTCCTTTTTCATTAATAAGTTCTGCTCTTACAAGATATAACCGCGGATTATCAGAAGTCCAGAGTGACGGATTTTCGATTATTAATTTGGTACTATTAAGTTTATCAACAGGAATAGCATTTAGTACTATTTCTTTGAAAGCCACAATTTTTCCTTCATTTGGAAACCAAGGGGAAACGCTTATCCGAAGTTTACCTTTAAATCTATTTTGCTTCAAATTTCTATAGGTTACCTTAACAACTTGTTCAGCGTTTGTATTTGTTATTGAGTTTGTATAGGTAAATACATCTTTTATATACGCTTCTTTTAATAAATCAAGATGAATTCTTCCTGCAAACCAACCTGTATGAAGATCTGTCGAAGTATGTGTCATGATTTCTTTTGGAGCAACATGGTATGCGTCAACTTTTATGGCAATTAAATTAGTTCCTGTCTTTAAATACTTTATTATATCTATAGTTTTTGTGCCAGCATTACGAATAACCTCAACCGTTTTGCCATTAATAAAAATTATACCAGATGGAGTAATTGATTCCAAGTAAAGATTGGCAACATTATACTGATTAATATTTTCTATAAAAAATTTATTTCTTAAATAAAGATTTTCTTCTTTGAAGCGTTCACCACCATGAACAATAGGAAGTATATGACTTGACCAATCTGAATCATCAAAATTTTCTTCATTCCAATTTCCTAATGGCGTAGAAACGGAAAAATCTTCATCTAAAATAGTTTTGATACTAAAAGGATAATGCGGGTCTTCAGTTAATCTTTGATAACCTATAATATGTACATTGTCTATTTTTAAACCTTTTTGACCGTTAATAATAAGTTTTGAAAAAGATTTTTGTTTACTATCTGAATAAAGAGAATAATCACCAATTAATTGGTCTTGTAAGTAAAAATTATACCTATTTGTTGTAAAATCCAAATCGAATTTAATTGTAGTTAATTTTCCCGAACTGGTTTTAGGAGTAAAGAATTTCTTTTTTCCATCTACCACATAATAATATTTTCCCGATGCTTCTTTTCCAAACTCCGCACAACCATCTAAAGAAATTTTAAAGTTTTTAGCTTCTAATAAATTAATGTCCATTTTTAATTGAGTGCGCCAATTTTGAGATTCGATATCTCTAATTAATTTTCCTTTATATATAAAAAGGAGCTCTTCATTTTCAGTTTTTACGTTATCTGTTAAAATCCATTTACCAAATTCTTTCTTTTCATTAATTTCTTTATCTACTTTATAACCCTTCCATAACCATTCATCTTTAAGCAATCTATTTCTAACTTTTGGCACCGGTTGCGGTTTTAAAGTATTCAGTAATTTTAGTGCATCATTAAGAGGATACACTTTTTTATTGAGTTTTTTATCTTTCCAAAATGCCTTTCCAAACTTTGCATACGTGTTTAAGAAATCGACTCTTTCTTCTGTGCTAAAAACTGATGTTTTTCCTTTGAAATCTGTTTCTCCATTAGCCTTAAGTGAATTTGAAAATGTTCTTATCTCAAATGATTTCGAAATAGTTTGTGCTATCGTATTTTTGCATAATAAGATCAAAAAAACACAAACTAAAATACCCGTAATATTTTTCTTTATAAAAAAATTCTTCATTAGATTTTTTTTTTGCTGTTAATTACAAACATCTATATATTAGTAGATCAAGTATTTATGTAATATGATAATACTCTTTAAATCCAAGTAAATTTTTTAATTGAAATGAGGAAAATTTAAATTGAGAATAAAATTTTGATTTTGATTTTTTTTCTCGATACTATTCTTGATTCCTCAAAATCAGGAGAACTAGCAATTTTTTTTCAAATTTTTGAATCAAAATGCGCTATGGATTAGATTACTTTTTAACTAAAAACAAAAAATAATATTCTTCTTATAAATTTGGAATTATTAAATATGTGTTGACCTATATTATAGATTTATTATAATAATTTATTACTTTTATTGTAATTATTGATAATAAAATTAAAATATTAAACAAAAAAATTAGTCTACATAAACTTTTTTTATGAGAGACTTATTTAAAGAATCTAAAATCTTAATTATATAAATACCTTTTGGTAATCCAATTGAAAACTCATTACCATTTTTGTATTTAGCCAATTCATGGCCTATTATAGAAAAAACAGCTAACTCTTTCAATTCATAACCATCTTTAGATATTATTTTTAGCTCTCCGTTACTACTGTATATTTTAAAATTTGATTGTACATCAAATTCTGATGTAGACAAATTAGAATCATAATTAGAATCCAGAGCCATAGTAATTGTTGTGATACTAAATGCAGGAGCGGTTAAAGTATAAGTACCTATTGAATTAGTGTAATTTAAAGATTGAGTTACTTCCGCATTTCTAGACTGATCTGTTGTAATTAATTCTAAAAACTTTATACCGTAATTCAAATTGTTAGCTTTTTTAATAACAATTGGTATTTCTTTTGGCATTGAACTAAAATTACTAACATTTAAATAAATAGAATCTCCATTAATTTTTCTAAAAGAGGATACTTCAGAATTTTTTAAATTAACAAGACTTTGTTCTAAAACATTTGTATTTAGTGGTTGTCTGGATGTGATTTGCTTAAAAGCATAAAAATGTTTGTATGCAGTTGGTTTACCTCCCCAAGGAACACGAATTAAACCTCCAGGATGATAAACTTGCGGATAATTATTTTCGAAATAAAACCAACTTTCAATACCATTATTCATTGCGATATTAAAAAGACCAGATAAATCTAATGACGCTCGATGTGGTCTTTCTATCAATGTTCCTAAATTTAAGTTATCGTTGTGGTCTGCATGCATTTCTGATTGGTAAAATGCTCTTCCATCAAGTTCTTCCTTAATGTTTTTTATAGTTGTTTCGTCATATCCACCTCCATATTGATGTGTTGCAACAATGTCTATTTGAGCCCAAGCTGATGGATAATCATTTTTATAATATTTTACATATTCTAAACAAGAAACTGTAGATAAATTACTTGGTGCCATAAATAAAGGCAACTTAATATTTGTAGTATTTATGGCAGGATTCGCTAAAATTGCTTTTAATTTAGGAACAGCTTCTTGCAAAATACGACCTACCCCATATTTTGGGTTTCCAAATCCAAAATGGTGTTGTCTTGTATAATCTGGTTCGTTGCAAACACTTAAAATATCAACCTCTACACCTCTTTCTTGAAAACCTTTTAAACTTTGAAAATACCAATCTGCTAATTCATCATAAATACCGGCTCTTGTTACATCTAAAATACGGATTACTTGCCCATTAACTGTCTTATCTTTTCTCAACTCATCTGGAAAATTATCGTATACCATTGCAATTTTACTGTTAGGCTGATAAATTTTCGCTTGTTTTATATAGTTTGCTCTAATATCATAATATGCTGCATTTGAAGGATAATATTGAATATAATCTTGAATATAGCTCATATTCAAATCTTGATTAATCAATTTCATTGCCTTTTGTTGGTTTGAAGAATTCATACTAAAATGATGATATATGTACAAACCAATTGAAGTACCAACACCATTAAACTCTTGCTTGTAAGAATCTGCTTTAATCTCAATAGTTTGAGAATAAAATTTTACTGTATTTAAAACGAATATTATTAGTATTATTTTTAAAATAAATATTTTATTTTTCATATCCTTTTTTTACACACTTATAAGTCTTTTAAATTTAAAAGACTTATAAGTGTGTAATACTAATTCTGGTTAAACTTATTCTTTTAATATTTTTACTGAGATTGGTTTCTCTAGATATATTTTAGCAAAATATAAACCTGAAGCATTATTTTCTATATTAATTTTTATTTTACCATCAATTACTTTGCATTTTTTAGTTAAAACAAGTTTCGAGTTACTTGTATATACTTCTACCAAAACCTCGTTCATTAAAGAACCAACTGTAACATTAAAAACACCTGTTGTTGGATTTGGAAAGGCTTTTACGTTTTCCAATTTATTAAAGATGTTATCATCTAAAGATAAAGAATTATCATTTATTTTAAAATCTAAAACCCCACTTCCATAAGTACCAAATCTAATTATTTTTTTAGATTCTATATATTGTACATCGGTAAATTGCACGTTAGGTACATGTGCTCCATCCATCCTAAACCATTTATCATCCGCTACAGAATAAACCCAACCTCCTTCAAATTCACAAGCTGCGAAAATAAATTTTCCGTCTTCAGAAGCTTCAAAGTCCATAAATCTAGTTACAGACAGCCCGTTATTATGATTTGTAAATGTAACACCTCCATCTTTAGATATTAAAAATATATTTCCTTTACCTGCAAAATATACAGTTGATTCATCCGTTTTGCTTGTTTTTATTACTGTTCTTCTTTTTCGATAATCATTATCCTGCCCAGGCATTTGCCCTGTATAACTTGTTTTAGTAAATGAGTTCCCTCCGTTATTAGAATACATAAAATCTCCAGAAGCTAAACCAACATACCACCTATTTGTATTTAAAGCAGAATAATTAAAACTAATAGGAGCGCTTGAAAAAGAATAAGGATGAAAAGTTTGAACAATATTATTTCCTGTATAGGTAAACTTATTCAATTTAGTTCCACCTGCTGGAATATACATTGCATCTTCATTTATATTAGGGGAAGGTATCATGCTTGTTGCCCACCAATTACCAAAAAAATCTCTACGGAGTACTGTACTATAATTTCCTCCGTTGGTAACGGAAGCTCTTCCAATAGTTCCATAATAGTACCAAAACCAAACAGATTCTTCATCTCTAGATAAAGAAACTCTTAATACATCGGTATTTGCCTCTCTTGCAGCTGTATATATTTCATCATTGTTTGGAATATCAATAAAACCTTGAGAACCTCTATCTTGGTTTGCAGTATATATTTTATTGTGTTTTTCACTTGTTATAGCGTCATAAGCTAATATTGTTGGAGATCCAGAATTAACTGACGTCCATGAATTCCAAAGTTTAGAATTATTTGTATAGTAACTCCCAAAATCCATTCCTACAAAGGTAAAGTTTCCTCCATCCTCTTCATCATATGTTTTCATATGTTGCAAATCCCACACGTAATAAGATCTTAAATAATGATTATTACTTCTAAATGTTGTTCCAAAATCAGTAGACATATACAAATCTATAAAACCTTTAAAACAAATATTGGGTTCTTGAGGGTGCATTTCCATTAACGCTCTATCATTTGTAGTGCTTTTTAGAGACCACGTTCTACCTTCATCATTAGAATAATAAATATTACTTCCGCTACTAATATAAAAGTGATTAAAAGTATTTGCAAATTCTGCTCCTAATACAGAGTCTAAACTCGCAATAGTTTGCGAAGGAGAAGCTATTAATAAAAAGTCTGAATCATTCTCTCCCATTTTATAAATAAATAATTTAGAAGTACTTTTTTGAACAACAAAACAATAAACAGATCTACTATTATGAGGTTTATTTATACTCATTAAAAAATCACTTTTCCTAAATCTTAAGTTTGATTCTGTATAGTTTAAACCATAATCGGTAGATATAAATAATCTTTCATGCGAAGCACCTGCAACAAAGCTTCCACCGTGAGCTACAATTCTTCTGCCTGTTGAAGTCTTTGTAACAACAGTTTTATTATTCCAAGAATTTTGAAAAAGAGCTCCATTAGCATCTACCCACGTACGACCCTCGTCATCAGAAAACTCCATAGGCCCGTTTGGTTTTTGATGTAACAATCTAAAACTATTATCTGGTAAATTTATCCCGTTAAAATCATCTCCCAACAAAATCTTTTTTTGATTTCTAATTGACCATTTAATAGGCTTATCTTCTTCAATTTTATAAAGATGACCTGCAGTAGAGACCACAAACAACTCTTTGTTAATAGGATCATAAGTAGAACCATCAGACCTAAAACCACTATCATCAAAAAGCACTATATTTTTTTGATCCCAATTACCAGTAATTAAACCATTAGCGTATGAATAATTATTATCTGCAATGGTAGATGCGTTTTTAAAAAATTTTGTTGAGGAAGATTTAAGTTTACTAAAATCTGTAAATTGGTATCCAGAATTTTCTATTTCTTTTTTCCACTTTTCATATTTTTCAAGAGATTCCCCTTTTAAATCATTAAAGTCAACTATTTTTTCTTTGAAAAAATCTTCTTTTTTTTCTCTTTCATAAGATTCATTATAATCAAAAACAGTGATGCTTTTTTCAAAATCTTTATTTAAAAATAAATATTGAACTGAAATAAAAAGCGCAATTAATGCAACAATTATGTAAGGTATTTTTTTTTTCATATCTAAAATATTATTAAAACTTTAAAAATTAAAAAGAATTATTTTCTCAAATATAAAATATATTAAAAATTAATATATGTATATTAAAACTTTAAAAATAGATTATTCTATTTCAATATAAGTTTAAGAAAACAATACACTATTGATTCAAATTAAAAAAATGAATTAGTATGCTATTGATGATTTTTTTTGAACTGAAAAGTTTTAATAGAAAGCTATTGCTTTATTATTTTTCTTTTATAGTTAGACCCATTTTCATCGATTATTTTTATAAAATATATACCCGAAGACAAGCCCGTCAAATCGTATTCATTAGTATTTATTTTATGTATCCTTTTGGTTATTTCTTTACCTAAACTGGTATACAATAAAATTTTAACAATAGTCATTTCTGTAGAAATTTTAATTTTTCCCGATGCTGGATTAGGGAAAATTGAAAGATCTTTATTCTTATTAAATATAGTTTCAGTTGAAAGTGTAGTATTTTGACTCAAGATTATTTCATCAATGTAACCAAAATTACCAGTATCATTTAAAATTTGACCAGCAGGTTGATTTTCAATACCTAAATCTGGAAAAATAAGAATTGTATTTACTTCTTTACCTGTAGAACCTCCAGATATTGGAAAAACTAAATTTTCCCATTTATTATAACTCGTATATGGAGCTATAGGTCTAATGTATGTTGCAGAAGTACCATCTGAATTTACATTTTGTGCATCAATTCTTATCGCAATGTCTGGCTGTTTGTTATAATTAACCATCATATGTATATACATCGTGGTGTTTTGAGGAATTGTAAAATTTGTTACAGGAAAAGCTATCAATCCTTCTGGATTGTTAGTTGTTCTCCAAACTTTAAGAGACTTATCCGAAGTATTTGTAGAGGAATTATCATTTTGTCCAAAAACAAAAACAGAACTACATATTAAAAATAATATTAGAAATTTATGTTTCTTCATTGTAGGTTTTTATTAATATTGAAATCTATTATTACAATTAATACTCTTTTATTTCCAAAAAATTTAAATGCTAATCAATTAAAAAAACTTTAAAATTTCATTTGCAATTAATGTGTGACCCGCTGTATTTGGATGATTTCCAGAAGATAAATAATTATTTACGTTATTACCATTTATAACTTCTTGCTTAAATTGCTCATAACTATCAACTAAAGCTACTCCGTTTTCCTGCGCTAATCTTTTAACTTGTTCCGTATGTTGGTATAATTCAGTATCAGTAGCTAGCATATTTACATTTTGGACAGGTGAAGGTGTTAATAAAATAACCTTAATCCCTCTTGCAATAGCTTTTTTAATCATTTCATCCCAAGCTGCATAAGCTGGAGCTAAACCTTGAGAGCGATCATTCAAACTATAATCTATAAATAATACATCTGGTTTATGAACTAAAACATCCTCATCAAATCTTCTTGCTCCTTGTATTGAATTCTCTCCACCAATGGAGGTTTTAATAGTGTTAATTACAGCTGTTGGATATTTTGCAGATAATTTTTGTAATACTTGATGTGGATAAGCACTCAAAGTATTTACGGTTGGTGTTTGATAGTATCCTGAAGGTACAGAGTGACCATGGAAAACCAAATTTATGGTTCTATTTGATGGCCAATTTTTGACTAGTTCAGCTTTTATATTCGTTAAATAATCTTCATAAGTTGCTGCAGAACCATCTGTTTCGCTAACACTAATTTCATCAATATAACCAAAAGTATTTGTATTATTTAGTATAAATCCGCTAGGGTTATTTTGAAAACCAGCATCTGGAAAAACAATAATAGCTTTTATTTCAATTCCATTGGGACCACCTTCTAAAGGAAATATCAGCTTTCCCCAGTTTCCATAATCTGTATATTTATTAATTGCTCTAATAGCGACAGTAGGATTTCCATTAGAGTTTTCATCCTCGCCATCTACTCGGATTACAACATCTGGTTGAGCCGGGAAATTTACGGCAATATTTAAATATTTTATAGTATTTGGTGGTACAACTATTTTGGTGACAGGAAAAGCAATTAACTCATACCAATTAGTGCCTGTTCTGCCAAACTTAAGACTATTTGCAGAGCTATTAATATTGTCTGGGTTTGGATTTGACACTATAGAAAAACTTCCACCATGTCTAGAAACCACGTTTGGTGAACCTGGTTCAAAATCTTGAACCATTAAAATCGAATTTTGATTTATACTCGAGTTATCTACTATCGCAAAGTTTGAACCATTTCTAGATACAATATTTGAAGTATTTGCTTCAAAGTTATTTAGTATTACATCTTGACCAAAAGTAAATTCAATACTACACAAAATTAGTAAACTAAAAAAAAGTATTTTAAATTTCATTTATATATATTTTTAACAAATTTAAAAAGAAAATTATTATAAAAAATAGACAATTACGCAGATTATATAGATTATACAACTATTAAGCTTCATTTATAGTAGATTAATTTTAATTAAACCTATTGTGCATTATGATTTAAGTAAATATTTTAAACTATTTTGAATATAGAAGTACCAACACATCAGCAGAATCTTTTAATGCAAAAATCAAAGCATTTAGAACCCAATTTAGAGACGTTAGAAACCTAGAATTCTTCCTGTTTAGACTCTCAAATATAAATGCCTAAATTCTAAATCAAAGAACTTTTGAATTTGATCCCGAAAAGGTTCTGATTAAATGAGAAAATTAATTCTCAACAATGACTTTGAATTTTAAATTTCTCAAATTATTTGGAGTATAATTTTAATATGTGGTGATTATTGTGAGCTACACCAAAAACAAAAAAACCTTAACAAACTTAATGTTAAGGTTTTATTTTTAAAAAAAAAGTGGTCCCACATGTACCAACCACTACTTTTTCAGTATATTACAAAACTTATCAAAACCACCTAAAACCCTTACAAATAAAGGGATTAATGAATTTTAAACATTAACTAAAGTCAAGTAAATTATATATAAATATAACTATTGTGGGGATAATGTGGGGATAATTTTGTATCTTTAAGTACTAATAATTAAGCCACTTTACTGTTATGTCTACATTAAATTACCTCGTAAAAGGGAAAAAGAATTTCTCAAATATACTCATTCGTTTTAAAAATGGAAGAAAATTCGACTATACAACCTCTACAGAATTAAAAGTCGACCCAAAAAACTGGAGTAAAGCAAAACAGAAAGTTAAAAACACTTCAGGAGACAAAACTAAAGATGCTATTAACACTCATTTAGCAGACTTAAAAAAACACATTTTTGATAGCTTTAACTTAGAAAATGCAACTGGTGTTTATATTGATAAACAGTGGCTACAAAAAAAGATTGCTCTATACTTTAACAGACCCTTAAATGAAACAGTATTAGAGGAAGTATATTTATTACCTTTTATAGAAAACTTTATTAAAGAAGCACCTACAAGAATAATAAAGAATACAAATAAGCCTGTAAGTGCAGGAACTATTACAAAATACAAAAGCACGAAAAAAAAGCTTACTGCCTATGAAGAACACTACAAAACAAAAATTAAGTTTTCAGATTTAGATTTAACCTTTCACAAGCAGTTTATGAATTATTTGTTGGAAGTTGAAAAAATTGGAATTAATACAACAGGTAAGTTTATTAAAAACGTAAAATCATTTGGTAGAGAAGCTATTTTATTAGGCTTACCAGTAAACAATGAAATTAATCATCCTAACTTTTTTGCTCCTACAGAATCAACTGATGACATCTATTTAAATGATGAGGAGATTAACGAAATCTACAAGAAAGATTTCAAAAATAATGAAAGACTTGAAAATGCAAGAGATTTATTTATAATAGGTTTAAGAACAGGCTTAAGAGTATCTGATTTCTTACGCTTAAAACAAACCAATATCAAAAATGGTTTCATAGAAATAAAAACACAAAAAACAGGTCAAGAAGTAGTTATCCCAATGCATTGGCAAATAAAGGAAATACTTGAAAAAAGAGATGGTTTTCCTACAAAATTATCCGACCAAAAATTCAATTTATACATTAAAGAAGTTGCGGAATTTTCTGGACTAAAAGAGCTCACTAAAGGTAGTAAAATAAACAAAGAAACCAACAGAAAAGAAAAAGGCACATACCCAAAACACGAGTTAATTACCTCCCATATTTGTAGAAGAAGCTTTGCATCCAATCTTTATGGAGAGTTGCCTAATATGGTTATAATGGGCATTACAGGGCATAAAACAGAAACTCAATTCTTAAAATATATTAAAATAACACCAAAAGAAAATGCCAATAAACTAAAAGAATATTGGGCGAAACAAAATGAAAAAAACAGTTATGAGCAGTTAAAAATGAAAGTGGTTAAATAAAATATTTTATATTTAGAAAAAATATTGCCAGATGAAAGAAGAAGAAATACTCCCAAAATTATTATCCTGTTTTAAAGAAACTGTTGAAATAAATCAACTTATCCAAAAAGAGATTAATGGCAAAGACATATTTGATAGTTATTATGAATCAGATTTATACAAAGAAAGAATTTATAAAATTCAAGATTTAGATACGTCTATTGGCATTTTAATTGGTAGACTTTATAAGACATCAATAAACTTAAATTATTACTATTTTGATTGTCCAAGTCAGGTATATTTAAATCATATAGAAGAAAGAGAAAAAATTTACTTTGATGAAAATATTGAAGCAGATGAAAAAGATTTTTTACTAAATGAAATTCAATACTTCAACAATCCAGAAGTAAATAGATCTCTTGACTTTGGTAATTTTGATTGTTATAGTTATGGTAAATATATTGACTATGAAGAAAGGTTTAAAATAACAATTAGAAGAAAACTCGAATATTTAAGCCAAAGATTAGAAAAATACAATCTCACAGTAGATATTCAAGAAGAAACTAATATTATAGATGATAATGGTAATATGATTGGTTATGGCACAGAAGCGATTGTAAGAACAAAAATTGATAAAGAAATCGAACCAATTGAAACCAAATCTAAAAACCAATTAACTGCAAATCAAATTATTTTATTACTTCAAGAAATAGGCTTTTTTATCCATCCAAAAATAGAAGATGCATCCAAAGTAAAACAAGCAGAATTAATTAGTTTAATAACAGGTTTACATCAAAAAAACATAAAAACCAACATTCAAAAACTAGATAAATCAGTTTCAGAAAATGGTGCTAATTATCAGAGAGATATTGATAAAATCAATAAAATATTAGATGATTTAGTATAGTCTTGGAGTACCCTTTGGAGTTACTCCAATGATAAAGAACCTATCATTTGAGTATAGTTTTGTCCTCGTAATCTAAAAACATTTTTACGATGGAACAACAAAATATCACACAGGTACACAATGTAACACCTCAACAATTAAAAGAAAGCATCTTGTTAGATGTAAGAGCAGAATTACAAGTAATCGCTCAAAACTTTCAACCTAAAAAACAAGCTGAATATCTTACACGAAAGGAAGTTGCAAAAATCTTAAAAGTATCATTAGTAACTTTATCTGATTGGAATAAAAAAAGGGTACTAAAACCTTATAGATTAGGCAACCTTATTAGATACAAAACTTCTGAAATTGAAGAATCATTAATTGCTATCAATAAAAAGTAATTAGTGATTGATACTTTCAACATAGAGAATACAATCCAAGAATTGCCTAAAGAAATCATTGAGAGAAAAGAAACTCCTTTTGATTGGTATGGCATAAGATGGATTCCTCACTATAAAGAAAGTAACTTTCCTATTTACTACAAATCGCATTATAAAAATATGTATTTGAGAATTATTGGCGACAAATTACTGGTAAGTAATTCACTACACAAATCGTATTATGGCAACAATTATATGCCCTTTACATTAAGTCAAGTTTTTAATGCGATAACGCTTTTAGACAATGCACTACCTATTAATATTTACAATTCCAAGATTAACAAATTGAGTGCAGGTGTTGTTATCAATGAAAATCCACAAAAAATATTTAACGAATGGCAGTATTTTTTAGGTAAGAATTACACACCAATGAAAGATAAAAATAAAATATATGGTGCAAAATACTTTCTTACAGATTATCAAATTAAAGGATATGATAAAACCTTTGAGGTTAAAAATCATAATCAAGTTAATTTAAAGCAACCTTTTTTTCGTTTTGAAATAGACAATTGTAAGCCTAAAGTATTAAATAACAAAACCAATAATATTGGTATTTATACAGTAAAAGATTTATTAGATAAAGAGAAGTTCAGCAAGTTAGGGGAAATGATTTTAAACAAATACATCCAAATAGAAAAACTACCAAAACTAGATTTATCAACACTATCAATTAAAGAAAAAAGATTGTACGCTTCACTCACAAATTATGAAGTGAAAGAAAGCATCAGAAAACAGCATCCACATATGTATAAAAAAGACAGAAAAGAATACAATAAAATGATGAATAATCTTGACAATTCAGAATTTCAAAATCAAGTAATTAATAAATTAAAAGAACAAATAAATTATAGTATTAATAACTAACGTTTTTCAACTTGTAATATAGTCTAAAACAGGGGTAAAAAGTAAACCAATGAACAACACAGAAATACAACAAATAGCATTAAAAGAAATTCAAGATAAATTGGATATTCTTACAACCAAAATAAACAAGTTGCAAAAAAATACATTAGATAATTCTATAATCGATAATGCAGACTTTATACAACTAATGAATATCAGCAATAGTACATCGAAAAATTGGAGAAATAAAGGGGTGATTCCCTACTCTCAAATTGAAGGCAAATTCTATTACAAAGTGGTTGATATACAAAAAATGTTAGATGTTAATTATAAAACAGTTTAATTATCATATTTTTATAGCAAATGCTATTTAATGGAAGAATTCAGATTAGTACCACCAGACCATAATTATTATGTTTATGCTTTGATAGACCCCAGAGATAATGAAATATTTTATATAGGTAAGGGCAAAAACCAAAGGTATAATGACCATAAAATTGATGACAATAGAGATGGCAATAGAGAGAAAAAAAACAAAATAAAAGCAATTAAATTAAGTGGTAATAAAGTAAGAGTAGTCAAGTTGTTAGAATACTTAAATGAAGAAATAGCTTTTAAAATTGAAGAAATCCTCATTTATAATATTGGTAGGAAAGCATTTTACGAGGGTTCTCTAACAAATTTTAATAAGGGTGGTAATTATAGCTTGGATGATTCTTTATTTTACGAAAAAGAATTAAACACAAATATCCTTAAATATTATAAAAATGATTTCAATCCTGAATTTAAAAAGTGTTTAATTAAGCAATCTAAAATTATATTTTTATCTAATCTAAAATTCAAAGTATTTGAATATGATTTTAAAGGAAAACTTTTAAGAATATCAGATTCAATAAAATTTTTTGAAGAATCCATTTTCTACCCTCTGTTTAATCTATTTATTAATAATGTAGCTTCTGTAATATTTTTAAATAAGATAATTTCAAAAGAAGAGCTAACAAGTTTTTATCCAACTAAGTATAATCTATTTATTCATTCCTACCCATATGAAAATAGTTTTTTTAAAACTTTAGACTTAAAAATAGATCAAAAAATTGACTTCAAAATTGAATGTCAAGTTAATGAAAATTTAAGGTTAATAGCAGAGCGAATTGATTATATATTAACATATAAAAGTTTTATCAATGGTATTGAAAACGATTATCATATTGGCAATCCTCGTGAAAAAGAAAATTTTATGTTCCTAACAAAAGACAATCTTAATTACTCAAATGTTCAAAAGAGTACTCTAACAGAAGAAGAACAAAAAGAAAGAGATAAAGCTTCTGCTGATTGGGAAAAATATAAGGAACGATTACAATAAATAAATTCTTTATTATTTAACTATTAATGTTTTTTTTAAGAACAAAGAAAACTCTATTTTTAAAGTCAACTTAAAAACACTTTACCAACCAAATGTCAGAAGACCATAAAAAACAATTAGAACAACAACTCTGGAATATTGCCAATACTTTACGTGGTAAAATGAATGCAGACGAGTTTCGTGATTACATATTAGGCTTTATTTTCTACAAATACTTAGCCGAGAAAATGGAAATATATGCCAACAAAATCCTTAAAGAAGGTGGCGATACTTTTTTATTTTCTGAAATAGACGAAAACACAGAAAACGGACAAGAATACATAGAGGCTATAAAAGAAGAATCATTAGAAAAATTAGGATACTTCTTAAAGCCTTCTGAATTATTTTCTGCTATTTCTAAACGTGGTAATCATAATGAAGATGAAAAAGAAAGTGATGCAGTAGCAGAAGATACTTCTGAAACTTACAATACTAAAGATAATTTCATATTAGAAGATTTACAAAAAATCCTAAACAATATCCAAAACAGTACAATGGGTACGGATAGTGAAGAAGATTTTGAAGACCTTTTCGAGGATATGGATTTAAACTCTACTAAGTTGGGGAAAAGTCCAGAAGCTCGTAATGAGATTATCGCTAAAGTACTCGCGCACTTAGATAAAATAGATTTTAAATTAGAAAATACAGAGTTAGATGTGTTAGGTGATGCCTATGAGTATCTAATTGGAAAATTTGCAAGTGGTGCGGGTAAAAAAGCAGGTGAATTTTATACGCCACAAGAAGTAAGTATGGTGTTAGCTAAGTTGGTAACTACAGGTAAAAAGAAACTAAAATCTGTATATGACCCAACCTGTGGTAGTGGTTCTTTGCTGTTACGTGTAGCTAAAGAAGTAGAAGAAGTAAACAACTTTTACGGTCAAGAATTAAACCGTACAACGTACAATTTAGCACGTATGAATATGATATTGCACGGTGTGCATTATCGTGAGTTTGATATTAAACAAGAAGATACTTTAGAACACCCACAACACTTAGAACATCGTTTTGAAGCTATCGTAGCAAATCCACCATTTTCTGCAAGATGGAGTGCTAATCAGCTCTTTATGAGTGATGATAGATTTAGTCAATATGGTAAATTAGCACCAGGTGGTAAAGCAGATTTTGCTTTTGTGCAACATATGGTGCATCATTTAGCGGAGAACGGACAAATGGCAGTAGTATTACCTCACGGTGCATTATTTAGAGGAAATGCAGAAGAACATATACGTAAATACTTGATAAAAGAAAAAAATTGTTTAGATGCAGTAATAGGTTTACCTACAAACTTGTTTTATGGTACGCCAATACCAACTTGTATTTTAGTGTTTAAAAAATGTAGAGAAAACCCTAATGATGTATTGTTTATAGATTCAAGTAAGTATTTTGAAAGAGGTACTCAAAATACATTAAGAGATTCTGATATTGAAAAATTAGTTAGTACTTATCAAGAAAGAAGTGTTTTAGATAAATATAGTTACATAGCACCTTTATCTGAAATAGAAGAGAATGAATACAATCTTAATATTCCAAGATATGTAAATACGTTTGAAGAAGAGGAGATTATTGATGTTTCAAAAGTTTCTTTAAAGTTAAAATCTTTAGAAGAAGATATGAAAGAAACAGACGATTCTTTAAAGGCACTTTGCAAAGAGTTAAATATAGAAACACCTTTTTAAAAATGGATAAAAGAGAAAATCAAATGCCTCTTATTAGATTTCCAGAATTTAATGAGGGTTGGGAACATAAGCAACTTAATGAACTACTAACGGTTTCTAAAAAGAAAAATAAAGATTTAAAATATTCTAAAGAGGAAGTTTTATCGGTTTCGGGCGAATTAGGTATAGTAAATCAAATAGAGCATTTAGGTCGTTCTTATGCAGGCGCTTCTGTACATAACTATGGTGTTGTCGAATTTAGTGACATGGTTTATACTAAAAGCCCATTAAAAGCAAATCCATATGGTATAATAAAATTAAATAAACATAAAGCAGGCATAGTGTCTACTTTATATGCAGTTTACAAGGTAAATGAAAAAGCAAATGGTCAATTTATTGAACACTACTTTTCTTTAGACGCAAACCTGAATCGATATTTAAGACCGTTAGTAAGAAAAGGTGCTAAAAATACACTGCAGATAACTGATGAAGAATCCATAAAAGGAAAATTATTTTTACCTCAATTAGAAGAACAAAAGAGAATAACTCATTTCTTTAATATTTTAGATAAAAAGATTAATCAATTACAAGAAAAGTCAAACAATTTAGAGCGTTATAAAAAAGGTATAATGCAAAAAATATTTAGCCAAAAATTAAGGTTTAAAACTGACAATGGAGATAGTTATCCTGAGTGGGAAGAATTTAATTTAGGAGAGTTGATAGTATATAGAAATGGTAAGGCTCACGAAAAAGATATATCTGAAGATGGGCATTTTATAGTTGTAAATTCAAAATTTATTTCACAAGAAGGTAAGGTTAAAAAATATTCAAAGACACAAATTTGTAAATTAGAAAAGGGTGAAATTACAATGGTTATGAGTGATGTCCCTAACGGTAAGGCTCTTGCTAAGTGTTTTTATGTGGATAAAAATGATACTTATACATTGAATCAACGTATTTGTGCATTAAAACCTGTGAAGATTCATTCCAAATTCTTAATTTATATACTAAATCGTAATAGATATTACTTAATGTTTGATTCTGGTGTTGGTCAAACAAACTTAACTAAGAGCGAGGTTTTAAGTTGTCCATTGTATATACCCAAATCCGAAAAAGAACAAGCTAGAATAGCAAACTTTCTAACCAAAGTTGACAATAAAATAAATGCTATAAACGAACAAATAGAGTCTGCTAAAACATACAAAAAAGCGTTACTACAACAAATGTTTTGTTATTAATTATGAGTACACAACCAGAACAAGTATTAGAAAATCAGTTAATAGAACAGTTATCAAATGAAGGCTATACAAAAGTTACTATTCCAAATGAAGCTTCTTTATTATCTAATTTAAAAACACAGTTAGAAAAGCATAATAAAATTACGTTTACTGATAAAGAGTTTGAGCGTGTTTTAAATATTCTAAGCAAAGGTTCTGTATTTGAGAAAGCCAAAACACTAAGAGAAAAACAGCATATTGTTAGAGATAACGGAGATAATTTATATTTCGAGTTTTTAAATACCGAGCATTGGTGTCAAAATCAATATCAAGTTACCAATCAAGTAACAATAGAGGGCAGTTATAAAAATCGTTATGATGTTACTTTATTAGTTAATGGTTTACCATTAGTGCAAATTGAATTAAAGCGTAGAGGCTTAGAAATGAAAGAAGCCTTTAATCAAATAAACCGTTATCAAAGACATTCATTTGGTGCTAAATCTGCATTGTTTCAATACGTACAAATATTTGTAATTAGTAACGGTGTTAATACCAAATACTATGCTAATAACAGGCATCAATCATTTAAACAAACATTCTTTTGGGCAGATAAAGAAAACAAACGTTTAACCAATATTTTAAATGGTTTTACAAGTGAGTTTTTAGAGCCTTGTCATATCTCTAAAATGATATGTAAATACATTGTATTAAACGAAACGCATAAAATATTAATGGTGCTAAGACCGTATCAATATTATGCAGTAGAAAGCATTATAGATAAGGTTAAAAATAGCACGCATAACGGTTATATTTGGCACACTACAGGTTCAGGTAAAACGTTGACTTCTTTTAAAGCAAGTCAAATAATTATGAAAATGCCACAAGTTAAAAAGGTGGTATTTGTAGTAGATAGAAAAGATTTAGATTACCAAACTACTAAAGAGTTTAATAGCTTCTCTAAAGGCAGTATAGATGGTACAGATAATACAAAAGCATTAGTAAAACAGTTTAGTGATGATACCAAGATTATTGTAACTACCATTCAAAAGCTAAATACAGCAATTAGTAAAAAGAACTATTTAGCGAAGATGGAGAAAATGAAAGAGGAGCGTATCGTCTTTATTTTTGATGAATGTCATCGTAGCCAATTTGGTGAAACACACAATCGTATAAAAGCATTTTTCAATAACTATCAAATGTTTGGTTTTACAGGCACACCAATATTTGCAGATAATGCAGTTAAAAATGAATTAGGTAAACGTACTACAAAAGAATTATTTGGAGATTGTTTACATAAGTACGTGATTACAGATGCTATTAAAGATGAAAATGTATTAAAGTTTGCAGTAGAATATGTTGGTAAATACAAACAAAAAGAATCAGCAACAGAAATAGATATTGAAGTAGAAGATATTGACCGTAAAGAGTTAATGGAATCACCAAAACGTTTAGAGAAAATAGCAGATTATATTATAGCAAATCACAACCGTAAAACACACAATAAAGAATTTACAGGAATGTTTTGTGTGGGTAGTACAGATATGTTGGTAGATTATTATGATATATTACATCGTAAAAAAGTAGAAGGGTTACACAATCTTAAAATAGCAACCATATTTAGTTATGTAGCTAATGAAGACGATGCAGATGCAAATGGATATATTCCAGAAGAAGTTTCGGTTGTAGAAGAATCGCCTGCCTTATATGGTTTGAATTTACATAAAAGAGATAAGCTAGAAAGTTATATAGGGCATTATAATGAAATGTTTGGTTCTAATTTCTCAACAAAAGATAGTCAGTCATTTTACAATTATTACAACGATATATCAAAGAAAGTAAAAGAACGTAAAATTGATATTCTATTAGTGGTAAATATGTTTTTAACAGGTTTTGATAGTCCATCATTAAATACATTATATGTAGATAAGAATTTAAAATATCACGGATTAATACAAGCATATTCAAGAACAAATAGAATTATAAACGAG
This sequence comes from Polaribacter sp. Hel_I_88, assembly GCF_000687935.1. Classification (NCBI taxonomy): domain Bacteria; kingdom Pseudomonadati; phylum Bacteroidota; class Flavobacteriia; order Flavobacteriales; family Flavobacteriaceae; genus Polaribacter; species Polaribacter sp. Hel_I_88. Next base: position 1,333,200 of record NZ_JHZZ01000001.1, read on the forward strand.
CAAAAATCGCAAGGTAACATTGTAGTATTTCGTAATCTTAAAAAAGTAACAGATCAAGCAATAACACTCTTTAGTAATAAAGAAGCTATAGATGTTATTATAATGAAGCCTTATGAAGAATATACACAGAAATTCAATGAGGCATTTATTAATTTATTAAAAGTAACACCAACAGTAAATAGTGTTAATGAATTAGTAAGTGAAGAAGATGAATTAGAGTTCATTAAAGCATTTAGAGAATTAATGCGTTTAAAAAACACAATGACAACCTTTGCTAATTTCGATTGGGAAGATTTAGCAATGGCAGAACAGTTGTTTAATGATTATAGAAGTAAGTATCTTGATTTATGGCAGAAAACAAAACACGATAATGCAAAAGAAAAAGTATCTATACTTGATGATGTAGATTTTGAATTAGAATTAATTCATAGAGACGAAATCAATGTTACTTATATTCTAAAACTGTTGGCATCATTAAAAGATGTTAAGAAAGAAGAACAAGAAGCTAAGAAAAAAGAGGTAGTAGATTTATTAACTGGAGAAGCTAATTTAAGAAGTAAGCGAGAATTAATAGAAAAGTTTATTGAAGATAATTTACCTGCAATAGACGATTCTGAAACAATACCACAAGAGTTTGAAAAGTTCTGGTCAGAAGAACAACAAAAAGCATTTGAAGTATTTGTAAAAGAAGAAAATCTATCATCAGAAAAAACACAAAAACTTATTGAAGATTATCTATATGCAGAAAGAGAACCGTTACGTGATGAATTATTAGATTTAATAGTAGGTACAAAGCCAAATGTTTTAAAACGTAAATCAATAGGAGATAGAATCTTAAATAAAGTAGTAAACTTTGTAGAGACTTTTATTAATGGAATGGATAATTAAAGATAATTTCACTTATAAGTAAAAAATGTTATATATTTGCAGACCATATGTTTTCTAAATGTCAATTAATAAAAATACCGAATTTAAGTGGCTCAAGAGGTTCAGTTTATACTATTTTAATTGATGAAGAAGAAAATACATCATTTAAAAACTTTGTAATGAATAATCAAAATTCATTTAAAAGTGAAATAAAAGATATAGTAGCTCGTTTAAAGACTATGAGTTCTAAAACAGGAATGAGAGAAAACTTTTTTAAACTACACGAAGGCAGTCCTGGTGATGGTGTTTGTGCGCTCTATGATGAAGATAATAGCAATTTAAGATTGTATTGTGTTCGGTATGGTTCGCAATTAGTCATTGTTGGTGGTGGTGGTCATAAACCAAAATCAATTAGAGCTTTTCAAGAAGACACTAATTTAGAACGAGAAAACTACATACTTAGAGAATTATCGAAACTAATAACAGAAAAAATGCAAGACAGAGAAATCCGTTTTAGTGAAGATGGAATGGATTTTGAAGGAGACTTAATAATTGAAAACCTTAATTATGAATAAATCAGCAGAACAAGATTTTGATTTTTTAGATGATATTTTAGAAGAAATATCATCTGTAGAAATGAAAAAAACAGAACAGCGTATGCTTAATGCAGCAAAAATTCGTGAAGCTATGGATGTTAAAGGTTGGAATAATACCAGACTTTTAAAAGCATTAGATATGAAAAGCCCAAGTATAATTACTAAATGGCTTAGTGGTACTCATAATTTTACTCAAGACACCTTGATTGAAATAGGTGAAGTATTAAATATTGATTTCTTTGCGAAAGAAAAACAAGATATTACTATTAGTTTTAGTTATCCTGTAATGGAAAATAAAACAAATGGTTTTGATAGTTATAGTAGTTTAGATTATATACTTAATGCTAATCAGATTAATACATTAGGTTCTCAACAATCTAATTGCAGACAATACCAAGCTTAATAATGGAAGCAGATAAACAATTTAATTTTCAGATTAAAGGTATCGAAATACTTGAGACAAGTATTATAGAGCCAAAAAATCGTATTGATAATAATACCGTATTTGGTTTCGACTTACAGTTAAAACAAAGTTTTAATTTAGACCGTGAACTGGTTATAGTAACTTGTAGTATTAATGTTTTAGATAATGACACACAAGTTAAATTGGGGCATATTAAAGCAAGTTGTTTGTATTATGTAGAAAAATTAAATAAATATATCGATAAAGAGCAAAATACAATTGGTTTACCTGAAAGTGCATCTGTAATGTTGAACTCTATTTCTATATCTACTGTAAGAGGTGTTATGTATGGTGTATTTAGAGGTACTTTTTTAAATGGTGCTATACTTCCAGTAGTAAATCCCTCTATTCCTGCGGAAGAAAGTAAATAGTTTTTATTTATTATGGATTCTTAAATGCTTAAATTGGTATGAAAGATAGTTTAGTGAATTTATTGTTTGAACAATTTAAGCAGGAATGCTTATTTGAAGAGTTAGAACAGAAAGGTATTGACTTAACTAAGGTATCTGTTCAAATTTATGATATTGTATTAGACTTGATTGGTTTTCCAAAGGACAATACAAGAGAATATGATTTTAATGTTTTAAATGGTGCAGAGCATAATCCTAAATTTGGTAAATTACCAGATGTTGATTTATGTTGTAGAGATTGGTTATACGATAAATATTATGATACAATTCAAACAATAGAAAAGAAACAAAAAATTGACGTGACTGATAAAGGTCTGAAAATGGTAGAGTATAATGATGAAGCATTGATAAAGTCTAAACTAAATGGTTTTGTTGATTGGTTATATTTAGAATATTCCAATATTTAAGCCTTAGTAGATAAAAGTCCCCACAACCCAAAACCCAGTTTTTTGCGAAAAAGCAAAAATCCTCTGTCTTTTGTGTTGTTCCGCGCGCCACCACATAGTTGGTTTTATGTCACAATAGTTGTAGCCAACGCTATAATAGCACATTGCTTATTTTATTTAAATGTATCTATTGTAATAAATTGGTACAATAAAAAAGCAAAGAGCCATTGCCAACGCTCAAACAACTATTTCGCCATAAAACCAACCCCAAGCTAAGTTACATAATGCGCAGTTATACTGCTCTTCCACAAAAGTTCCAGGCACTATAACGCCATTATGTAAAATAGCCGCACATCCAACGCGCACACCCGATATTAATAATGATATTTAGATATTTTAATAACATTCAGTCTTTAATGCATTGTTTTTATAAGTGCTTTTGGCAACTTTAAATTAAACATAAGAACTAAATAATTAAAAGTAGAAAATTAAAGACAATTTATAAAGCACCTATAAAATCAAAAAAAGCCAATAAGAGTAAAACTTTTTATTTGTGAAGTAAATTAGTAGTAGCCGTTTTCACTAAAAGTAAATGCTATGAACATATCAGATAAAAAGTTAAAGACCAAAATCAATTCATTAAAACTACAAATAGTGGGCATTCACTTTTAATAAAACCTAATAAAATAAGATAGCACAAATAAAAAGTCTTTACACTTATTCTCGCTGCTGCCCAAGCACTACGTACTTTAATTATTTTAAATGAAATTATTTAAAAGAAAAACCCACATCGTGGAGAGGTGGGTAAAAATTGCTATGAAAAAGAAAGTAGAAATATACAAAAAAAATGTTTAATCAATGTTTTATTTCCAATATTATGTCATTCAATCGCCATTGGGCTAACATTTTTAAAGATTGATAAACTCCAAGCGCAAACCAGCCTCTGTTTATCAATCTTTAAAAACGATAAAACACCTCTTTTTCCTTATCTCATTCAACTGCACAAAAATTCTACTAAATTCATTTAATTTCTTTATCAAAATTCTTTGTTAGTTTCATTTCATTAAGTAAAAAGAGGTAAAACAAGGTAAATAGCATCAATAATATCTATAACTGTAACGAAAGTAATATATTTTAGTTATATTAGTATCAAAGCCACAATAAAACCGTACCAAGTCCAATGATGAATTTTTAATTTTAATAAATATAGTAGTTATGGGAAAAATCTCACAAGGAATTTTAGGCGGCTTATCTGGTAAAGTCGGAAATGTTATTGGTGGTAGCTGGAAGGGAATTGATTATTTAAGAATCAAACCTTCAAGTGTTGCAAATCCAAGAACAGAAGGGCAAGTAAATCAACGTAATAAATTTACAATATCGTTAGAATACTTGCAAGCTAATAAAGACTTTATAAAGGTAGGTTATAAGGCTTTTGCAACAAAGAAAACAGAATTTAATGCAGCAATGTCTTACGTTCTAAATAATGGAGTAATTGGAACAGCACCTAATTTTAGTATTGACTATTCATTAGCTTTATTAAGTAGAGGTAGTTTATCAAGTCCATTAAATGGTAGTGTAGATTTATCAATTGCAAATCAGGTTACTTTTGATTGGGATGATAATTCAGCAGATGGTAATGCGAATGCAACAGATAAAGCTATGGTGTTAGCTTATAATGTATCAAAAAAGGAATCCATTTATATATTAGATGGCGCACAAAGAAGTGCCACTTCACAAGTTTTGTCATTGCCAGCTTCCTATACAGGAGAGAATGTAGAGCTGTTTATGGCGTTTGTTTCTGTAGATGGTAAGATTGTATCAAATAGTGTTTACTTAGGCTCTGGTACAGTGGCTTAATAATAGAATTTAAGTAAACGTTGTAAACCGCTGCATTAATTTGTGGCGGTTTTTTAATTCCAAAATATTGTGGGGAAAATGTGGGGATATATATCAAATAAAAAACCTTAAAAAACTGAAATACAGTATTTTAAGGTTTTTAAAAGTGGTCCCACATGGACTCGAACCATGGACCACCTGATTATGAGTCAGGTGCTCTAACCAACTGAGCTATAGGACCAATAATTTAGGGTGCAAATGTACTATTTATTTTAAATTATTTGCAAATAATTTTAAAGAATATTATACGTCTCTTTTCATCAACCATAATCCAAAAGATTTTAGTTTTTCCTTGCTATCATTACTGATAGTCATTTTAGAAAGCGTATCGAATGCTTTTTGTGTATATTTTTCTATTTCTTGAGTTACTAAATAAGGGATATCATTCATCTTAAAAATCCTTGTAACTTCTGGTACTTTAAAAGAATTGTCTTTTAATTTTTGTCTGTAAAAAAATGCTAATTTCCCTTTATCTTCTTCACTTGCAACCTCTAGAGATTTTAAATATAAATAGGTTTTTTTATTTTCCATAATATCACCACCTATTTGCTTTCCAAACGTTTCAGCATCACCAAATGTATCTAAATAATCATCTTGTAACTGGAAAGCCAAACCAAGATTTAAACCAAAATCATAGATTAATTCTGCGTTTTCATCTTTAGTTTCTGCAACAATTGCCCCCATTTTTAGAGCAGCAGCTACTAAAACCGATGTTTTTAAACGAATCATATTTATGTAAGCATCAATGGTAACATCATTTCTGGTTTCAAAATCTACATCTAATTGTTGTCCATCACAAACCTCTAAAGCAGTTTTGCTAAATAATTTTGCTAATTTCTGAAAAACGATAGGTTCATAATTTTCAAAATATTTATAGGCTAAAATTAGCATAGCATCCCCAGAAAGAATTCCTGTGCTTATGTCCCATTTTTCATGAACAGTTGGCTTTCCTCTTCTAATGGGTGCATCATCCATAATATCGTCATGAACCAAAGTGAAATTATGAAAAACCTCAACAGCTAAAGCCGCTGGTAATGCCTTTTTAAAATCGGCTCCAAAAATATCTGCAGCCATCAATGTTAAAATTGGGCGAATTCTTTTACCTCCTAATTTTAAAATGTAATCTATAGGTTCGTACAAATTTTTTGGCTCTTGCACCCACTCTTTAGATTCTAAATAGTGTAAAAACTCCTTTTGATAATGTAAAATGTCCAAATCTTTAATTTTTATGTAAAAATAACGTAAAGAAATTTGTCTTTTAAAATGAAATGTTAAAAAATCATTAAAACTTTGGAAACTTTTTTTGTTTCTAAAGTTTCCTATTGTACATTTGCACTCGCAAAAAAAGCTAAACCATATAAAAAATCAGCTTTAGCTGATATCTTATGAAAGAAAAAATAATAGAAAAATCAAACGAATTATTCTTAAACTTAGGTTTTAAGAGTGTAACTATGGATGAGATTGCGAATTCTCTTGGTGTATCAAAAAAAACAATTTATAAGTATTTTAAAAATAAAACCGATTTAATTGATGGCGTTACAAATCATATTTTTGATACAATTTGTTGTGGAATAGATGAAATTTGTGAGCAAAAAGGAAATCCTATTGATGACCTTTTTAACATCAAACAGTTTGTGATGACGCATTTAAAAGACGAAAAGTCTTCTCCTCAATATCAACTACAAAAATACTATCCTAAAATTTATAGCTCTTTAAAACAAAAGCAATTTAAAGTGATGCAAGGCTGCGTTTTAGAAAATTTAAAATACGGAATAGAAATAGGGGTTTACAGAAAAGGAATTGATATAGAATTCATATCACGAATTTACTTTAATGGCCTTACAGGTATTAAGGATAAAGAGATGTTTCCTCTAAAAAATTATTCTATGAAAACGCTTATGAATTATTATTACGAATATCATTTAAGAGGAATTTGCACTCCTTTAGGTCTAGAAAAATTAGAACATCAACTTAAAATTAATCAATTATAAAAATGAAGAGATATATTTACATCCTTTCTTTTTTTGCCTTTGTACTAACCACAACTGCACAAGAGAAAACAATGCAACTTTCTTTGGATGAAGCTATTGCTTTCGCTTTAGAAAATAGTTACAATGCAAAAGCTGCTAAAAACGATATAAAAGCTGCAAACGAAAAAGTTTGGGAAACAACCGCTATTGGTTTGCCACAAGTGAATGCAGCTGTAGACTATCAAAACTTTTTAAAACAACCTGTTTCATTATTACCAGCAGCAGCTTTCGATAATACAAGTTCTACTGTACAAACTGTAGAAGATTTTTTTGATTTGCAAGCAAACAGAGAACCAACTGCTCCAGGTGGTTTTATACCGGTTGTTTTTGGAACGCCACAAAACATGAATGCCACTGTAACCTTAACACAGTTACTTTTTGACGGTTCTTACCTTGTAGGTTTGCAGGCATCAAAAACTTTCTTAAAAATTACAACACAAGCTGAAGAAAAAACTGAATTATTAACAAGAGAGGCTGTTGTAAACGCTTATGGAAATGTATTGGTTACTCAAAGTAGTATTTCCATCTTAGAAAGTAACATTAAAATTCTTTCAAAAAATTATGAAGATGCTAAAAAAATCTACGAAAATGGTTTGAATGAGGAAGAAGATGTAGAGCAACTTGAAATTACTTTAGGGAATCTTAAAAACCAACTAAAGAGCGTGCAAAGAATGGAGGAAATAGCGTATCAAATGCTAAATCTTTCTTTGGGTAGTTCTATAAATACAACCTTAATTTTAACGGATTCTTTAGAGAGTTTAGCTACTGACAATATTCAATTAGGATTAATTTCTGAACCTTTTAATGTAAATAATCATATCGATTTTAGAATTGCAGAAAACAATAGAGAAGGCAGTCTTTTAAATGTAAAATTAGAAAAAAGCAAATATTTACCAACTTTAAGTGCTTTTGTAAATTATGGTACACAAGCTTTTTCTGATTCTTTTACCTTTTTTGATAGCAGTCAACGTTGGTTTGAATCTTCTCTTTTAGGGGTGAGTTTAAACGTGCCTATTTTTAGTAGTTTTAGTAGAAAATCAAAAGTATCACAGGCAAAATTAGAGCTAGAAAATGCAGATTTACGTTTAGAGGAAACAAAACAACGTTTAAGCTTACAAGCTCAGAAAGCCCAAAACGATTATCAATTTAGCATCGAAAATTATCAAACAGCTAAAAAGAATGTTGGTTTGGCAGAAAGAATCGAAAAGAAACAACGTATAAAATTCTTTGAAGGTATTTCTTCTAGTTTCGATTTATTACAGGCACAAAACCAATTGTACAGCCAACAACAAAGCTACATACAATCTATGTTAGATGTAATTTCTAACAAAGCAGCTTTAGAAAACGCATTAAACTTACCAATTAACACAACTAAATAAAAAACAACGATGAAAAATATATATGTAATCTTATTAGCAACAGTTCTTTTTGCTTCTTGTGCAGATAAAAAAGAGGTTTCTTTAGAGGATGTTCTTGCAACAAACGACATTACTCAACTAAAAACTAAGAAATCAGACATTACTGCTAAACAACAAGAATTAGCAGCAGATTTAAAACTAATCAATGATAAAATTGATGCTTTAGACGAGAATAAGAACATGCCTTTAATTACAACTTACAAAGTAAAAGAGGAGGTTTTTACGCACTTTATAGAACTACAAGGAAATGTACAAACCAAACAAAACGTTTTAATTTATCCTGAAATGCCAGGAATTTTAGAAAGCGTTTACGTAAAAGAAGGTCAAAAAGTTTCTAAAGGGCAAATTTTAGCAAAAATTGATGATGGAGGAATGTCTCAACAGTTAGCGCAATTAGAGGCAAATGCTGCTTTTGCAAAAACTACTTTTGAACGTCAAAAAAGATTATGGGATCAAAAAATTGGATCAGAAATACAGTATTTACAAACTAAAACAGCCTACGAATCTCAACAAAGTGCTGTAGATCAAATAAAAAGTCAATTAGGAAAAGCTACAATTAGAGCACCTTTTTCTGGAATTATAGATGATGTTTTTAAAGAAAGAGGAACTGTAGTGGCTCCAGGACAAGGCTCAGAAATTTTTAGAATTGTTAACCTGTCTAATATGTATATAGAAACTGAAGTGCCAGAAACTTATATTGGTAGCATTACAGAAAATAAAAAAGTAGAAGTTAATTTTCCTGTTTTAGGCGAAACTGTAACATCAAAAGTAAGACAGGTTGGTAATTTTATCAACCCAAATAATAGATCTTTTAAGATTGAAATTGGTGTGCCAAATTTAAGCGGAAATGTAAAACCAAACTTAACTGCAAGGTTAAAACTAAATGATTACACTAGTGAAAATGCAGTTTTAATTCCACAAAGTATTATTTCTGAAAACGCAAATGGTGAGCAATTTATTTATATCATAAAAGGTAAAAATGCTAATGATGAAGCTGTTGCAGAACGTTTAATTATCGAAACAGGAAAAACACAAGGAGACATGATTGAGGTTACAAAACATCTTCCTGCAGATTCAGAAATTATTATGGAAGGTGCAAGAAGTGTTAACAATGGTCAGGCTGTAAAAGTGATCAATAAATAAGTCTTTAGGTGTTAGTCTTTAGACTTTAGAAAAATAATTTGATACAAATGAAAGAAATTAAATTCAAATTTGAAGATTTAAAACTTTATCAAAAAGCTTTAGATTTTGTTGATAGTACTTATAAAGTAACTGAAAATTTTCCAAGTAATGAAAACTTTAGTCTTACATCTCAATTTAGAAGAGCTTCAATATCTATTGCTTTAAATATAGCTGAAGGTTCAGGAGATACTAATGCACAATTTAATAGATTTTTAAATATTGCTAATGGCTCAATTAAAGAATGTGTTGTGTGTTCATCTATTGCTAAACGTCTAAATTATATTAGTAATGAAATAGACTATAATAATAGACTACATTTAGAAGAGTTATCAAAAATGACAGCAAGTTTAAAGAAATACTTAATGTCAAACAATAAAAACACTAACAACCAAAGACTATCAACTAATGACTAAAAATAAAAACAAACAAGTAGATAAAGAATTTAAACTTTCTTCTTGGGCAATAAATAATAAAACTACTATTTATGTCCTGATGTTTTTGATTCTTTATTTAGGAATTTCGGCATATTTTACAATGCCAAGAGAGAATTTTCCGGAGATAAACGAAACTAAAATTTATATCAGTTCTGTATATCCAGGAAACACTGCAGAAGATATAGAAAAACTAATTACAAACCCTTTAGAAGATAAATTAAAGTCGGTAAGTAACGTGGTTGAAATTACCTCTACATCTCAAGAAGATTACTCAATTATTACTGTTGAGTTTGATGAAAAAATTGATGTTGACAAAGCAAAACAGAAGGTAAAAGACGAAATAGATCAGGAAACTGCTGGTGAGGATTGGCCAACTTTTAATGGTGCAAAAGTTACACCTAATGTTTTTGAGTTGAGTATGTCTGAAGAAGTGCCGATTTTAAATATCAACATTTCTGGTAATTATCCTGTTGCAAAACTAAAAGAATATGGAGAGTATTTGCAAGATGAAATCGAAGATTTAACAGAAATTAAAAAAGTAGATATTCGTGGAGCGCAAGAAAAAGAGGTTGAAGTTGCTGTAGATATTTACAAAATGATGGCTGCAAAAGTTAGCTTTGATGATATTACAAACGCTATAAATCGTGGAAACGTAACCATGTCTGCAGGTAATTTTATTACAAGCCAGCAAAGAAGAACCATTAGAATTATTGGTGAAATTGATGAACCCTCTGATTTAGGAGACTTTGTAGTAAAATCTGAAAATGGAAATATTATTTACCTTAAAGATGTTGCTAAAATTTCTTTTAAAGACAAAGATAAAACTACCTATGCAAGAGAAGATGGCCATGCAGTAGTTATGCTAGATGTTAAGAAAAGATCTGGTGAAAACATGGTGGCTGCTGCAGAACAAATTGGCGTAATTGTTAAAGAAGCAAAAGCGAATAATTTTCCTCCAGATTTAAAAGTTACTATTGCCAATGATCAATCTCCAAAAACAATTGGACAAGTAGATGATTTGGTAAATAACATCATTTTTGGAGTTATTTTAGTTGTAATTGTTTTAATGTTTTTCTTAGGATTTAAAAACGCAATTTTCGTTGGTTTTGCAATACCAATGTCTATGTTTATGTCTTTAATGATTCTTGGAGCCATGGGTTACACCTTAAATACTATGGTACTTTTTGGCCTTATTATGGGTCTTGGAATGCTGGTAGATAATGGAATTGTGGTTGTAGAAAACGTTTACAGATTAATGGACGAAGAAGGAATGACCAGAATTGAAGCTGCCAAAAAAGGGATTGGAGAAATTGCTTTTCCTATTATCATATCTACAGCTACAACAGTTGCAGCCTTTATTCCTTTAGGTCTTTGGCCAGGTATTATGGGGCAATTTATGGTTATTTTACCAATTACATTGTCTATTGTTTTAGGTTCGTCTTTATTCGTAGCAATTTTCTTTAATTCGGTTTTGGTTTCTCAGTTTATGAGTACAGAAGATAAAGATATGCCACTAAAAAGTATTATTAGATTAACGGCTATTATGGGAGTTGTTGGTTTGTTGATCTTCTTTTTTGGAGGCGAATATAATGGTTTAGGAACCTTAATTTTATTCACAGCAATTATGTTGTGGGTATACAGATTGGTATTAAGAAAAGCAGCTAATTATTTCCAAAAAAACACCTTAGTAACTTTAGAAAACTGGTACGAAGTTCGATTAAAAAATGCACTTTCTGGTTGGATGCCTTACTTTTTAGTAGCTGTAACTTTTGTGTTACTAATTGTTGCTTTTATGGGCTTTGGTTGGTCTGTTGGAGAACAAAGAACAAAAATTGAGTTTTTCCCAGACAACAAACCAAATCAAATTATTGTATATATAGAATATCCTGAGGGTACAGATATTGAGAAAACGAATCAAATTACCAAAGAAATTGAGCAAAAAGTATTTGGCGTTTTAAATCAAGATCAATATACAGATGGCGATTATAATTATATGGTAGAAAGTACAGTTTCGCAAGTTGGTGAAGGTGCTGGAAATCCACAAACAGATGGTGGTTCTTCTGCAGAAATGCCACATAAAGGAAAAATTACAGCTTCTATGCGTGAGTATAAATACAGACGTGGAGAAGACAGTGAATTATTACGACAAAAAGTACAAGCTGCTTTGGTGGGTATTTATCCTGGAGTTTTAATTTCGGTTGAAAAAGATGCAAATGGACCACCTGCAGGAGCTCCAGTTAACATCGAATTAAATGGTGAAGATTATGAAGAATTAATTTTTACAGCAGAAAGAATGCGTGATTATTTAAATACGCAAAGTATTTCTGGTGTAGATGAATTAAAGATTGATGTAAACAAATCGAAACCAGGAATGCAGGTTTTGGTTGATCGTAAAAAAGCGGGTGAATTAGGCGTTTCAACTGGGCAAGTTGGTTCTCAATTAAGAGCATCAATCTTTGGAAACAAAGCAGGTATTTATAAAAAAGATGGTGAAGATTATGATATTTACGTTCGTTTTAATAAAGATGATAGATATGATAAAAGCGCCGTTTTTAATCAGAAAATAACATTTAGAGACCAAGCTTCAGGTAAAATTAAAGAAATTCCTGTTTCTGCTGTTGCCTCACAAAGTAACAGTTCTGGTTTTAGCGCCATAAAACACAAAGATGTAAAACGTGTGGTAACAGTATATTCTGCACTTTCTCCTGGAGAAACAGATGCTGGTGCAGTTGTGGCTAGAATCCAAAATTCTATGAAGAGTTTTAAAGATATGCCTAAAGGAATTAAAATTGATTATACAGGGCAAATTGAAGAGCAAAACAAACAAATGGCATTTTTAATGGGTGCGTTTTTTACAGGTTTAATGCTAATTTTCTTTATTCTGATTTTCCAATTTAACTCAGTTTCAAAACCAGGAATCATCATGTTGGCTATCTTTTTAAGTTTCATTGGTGTATTTGGTGGTTTAGTGATTACTGGAGCTCCATTTGTTATTATGATGACTATGGTTGGAATAATTTCACTAGCAGGAATTGTAGTAAATAATGGTGTTGTTTTACTAGATTATGCCCAACTTTTAATTGATAGAAGAAAAATAGAAGATGATGTTGCAGAAGAAGATTACTTGCCTTTAGATAGTTTATTTGAAACTGTTGTAAAAGCTGGTAAAGCTCGTTTACGTCCTGTTTTATTAACAGCAATTACCACAATTTTAGGATTAATTCCTTTAGCAATTGGTTTAAACATTAACTTCTTTACACTCTTTAGTGAGTTTGATGCCAATATTTATATGGGTGGAGATAACGTTGTTTTCTGGGGTCCTTTAGCAAAAACTGTAATTTATGGTTTACTAATTGCAACCTTTTTAACATTAATTGTTGTGCCAATTTTATTCTTTTTAATTACAAAGTTTAAAATGAGAATTAAAGGAGTTTTACCTCATCAATTAGAAAAAGTTGAGAATGAAAATTTAGCTTTTAGTGAAGATGTAAGAATTGACAATAAAAATCAAATTTAAAGTTTAAAATATTAAATTTAAAAAGAGCTGAAATTAATAGAATTTCAGCTCTTTTAATTTTAAGCTATTTACTAACGATATGTTTTTTACTTTATAAGATATTCTTTTGTTTTTTCGGACAAAATATTTGCGTCATATTCAACATCAGAAACCCAATTGATTGCACACAAATTAAAACCATCAAAATACTCAAATGGTGCTAATTTAAATGCTTTTAAGGTAATCATAAAACGTTCTAAACCACCAAAAGGATAGTTTCCAGTAGAAATTTTCACAATTCCTCCACCAATTTCACATCGTTCTAAAAGATCTAAATTTACTTCAAAACCATATTCTAAATAGTTTATGTAAGAAACTTTATCTTCATTCATCAGAATACTTTTTGCATTATTAAAAGAAAAATAGTTTCCTAAAACTCCACTTGTATCCTCTGGAATTAATTTATCAAATAATTTGATTTTTTGCTTGTCTTCATCTATAAAGTCATCAATTTCATCACCATCTTCTTTTGCTTTATAATTTTTTGTTCTAATAGCTAGCATATGATTATATAATGCTCTAAAAGCCATAAAATTTTTATGATTTTTTATTTCAAATTTGATGTAAAGCATAATTTTTTATTTCTTTAAAAAGATTTTTTGAATATAATTTAGGCATTTTAACCTCAAAAAGACCCCTTTATTATGTTGTTTTTATGCATCATAATTTTAATCTTTTGTTTGTTTGCATCTATAAATGTGTATTCTGCAAAACACAGTTCGTCTTTATATTCGTCTAAAATATCTACGCATTTAAAGCCTAGTTCGTGAGCTGGATTAAGATATGAATCATCTAAATACAAAAGCAATGCTAAAAATATTGCATCATGATTTTCTTCAAAATACTCAATAGCATTTGTTTGAAAATTGTTCATAGAATGTAAATAACTTACACTTATATTATTTGCATAGACATTACAGTAACCATCTGTTTCTTTTGCTACATCTATTTCTAAACCACTATCATCAACCTTTCTAAAACCTTTGGTGGATGCTATATGAATGTAATCATCATAATCTCTTGTTTGCATTTTTTTGATTTAAATGTAAAATTTTAAAATTTTCTACTACTTTTAACTTTCAATTATGATTCCAAAAAAATATTTTTTGCTTTTTATTTGTTGAATAACAAATCCTTATAAAATATATTTTTCATAAATTTAAGCAAAAAATCAAATGAAAAAAATAATACTCTTATTCTTCTTTCTAAATTGTTTTTATAGTTTCTCTAATGATATTGGTTTTTTACAAAAAGAAGTAGCTTTTACTATTTATGATTCAAAACAGAATATTTCCATTTCTTCTTACTGGGAAAATTTTAATGGCAATAAAAGATTGTTTTTTGATATATATAAATATACCATAGATAAAAATCCTGATGAAAATAATGTTGAATTTATAGAACGAATAAAAGTTTTAGATAATAAATCTAAAGATTATAGTGGTGAAGTTTTAAAGCCCGTAAAAGGTATTTTATTAAACAATCTACTTTATTTTTCTACCCAATATAATGGTATGTACACTTTTGATTTGGAAACAAAAAAAATGAATTTGTTTTTCAAAACTAGCAACAAAGCCATTACTCGTGAATCAGCTGAAGAGCATTTAATTATTGATTTTGAAATACATGACAATACTTTAATAATTGCAAATGAAAAAGGGTTAGAACTCTATGATTTAAAAACTAAAAAAGCAATCCGAAAAATAGCTATAACAAAAAAAATAGCAGCATTAGATAAAGCAGAAAATCTAAACTTTTTAATGATTAAATATGATAATAATTATGAGGTTTTAGGGTTGCCTAATTTTGATAAAATAAAAGAGATTAATGATGTTAGTTACGCCACAGTTTTAGAAAATGGAAAGTTAATCTACGTTAGTGCTTCATCACAAATTATAACAAATTTTAATTTATCTACTAAAAAAATAGTTTGGACAAAAACCCTGGTTAACAATTTAGAAAATTTTAAAACACAACCTAAAATCATAAAATCTTATACTGATAAGTATATAGCAATTGAATATGTTTTATTAGAGAAGCAAGATAATACTTGGGAAAATTCAGAAAGAAAAATTTCTGTATTTAACCTAATTAACGGAAAGTTAATAGAAGAAATTAAAATAGAAAACTCGAGAAATTTAAGCTTTTCTCATCATAAAAAGAATGTATTACTACAGAGTAATAAATCTAATTACGTTATAACTGGTAAAATTGAATTATTAGCTAATGGTAAATACTATGCTTTACCAGTTGCACATATTATTTCTGTTGGCAACAACCAAATATATAATTATACCTGTAAATCTTGCGAAAAAGAAGTTACCAATTTTGGAAATAGAGTTTCAAAAGATTATAGAGTTATTACTGAAGAAGAGTTTTTAGATTCAATATTTAAATATGAAAAATATAATTATAAGAAACAAAAAGTAAGAGATGTGAAAAAACATCTTTTAATCGGCGAAAATGCCTCTTTAAAAAACGTTAGATTAGCTTTTAAAAAAGTAATTGAAGAGGCTAAATCAAACGACTTTTTCATTTTCCATTTTTCTGGATTTAGTAATGAACTATTGGAAAATAAAAATACAGAAACATTTCTTCTAACATATCAAGAGAATTATGAAAATCAAACAGAATTAAAAAAGAGATGGGATACAGAATTAAGTACATTAAAACCAATTCATATTAATTTTGAAAATTACAAAATAGATTATTGGAAAAAAATATCAAAGAATTCACTTACTGTTAAGGAATTAGGCAGTTTAATGAATCAAATTCCTGTTAACAACCAATTAGTTGTCAGTGAATCTGGTAATGGTGAAAAGTTTGCTCAAAATTTAATTTATCACCTTTTTGAGAATAATCCACTATTAGCAAAAAACAATACTAGAAATAGATTAATTCTAACAACTAAAGATGTAGGATATGATGGTTATGCTGATATTAAAACGGGTCCGTTAAATTATTTAATCAATAAAAAAGGAAATCTTTTAGAGATTTTTGATAATCCAGACCTTTATAATTTTGAATTATTAAACACAAGCAAAAAAAGCAACAGAGAGTGGTTTTCAAATTACTATAAAATACATCAAGAAAAAGACTACACCAACTTCCTAATTTCTAAATACAACACCACAACTAAATCTAGAGGAACAATTACTGTTTCTAACAAAAAAGAAGAAAAAAAGAAAGACAATATTATTAAGAGCTTTGCTTTATTGGTGGCAAATGACACTTTTGATGCAACAAAAGATTGGTCTTCTTTAAAAAACCCTATCAATGATGTAAATACTGTTACTAAAATTTTGAAAGATAAATACAATACAGAAACAGTTTTATTACATAACAAATCTAAAAACGAAATTTTAAAAGCAATTAATAACATGAAAGCAAAAATGGATGAGAATGACCAGTTTTTGTTTTTTATTGCAGGTCATGGATATTACAGTGAAGAAATGTCTGATGGTATGGTTGTTTGTAAAGAAAGTAACGAGTTGGAAGAAGATTATGATAAAAGCTCGTATTTAAAAATGGCAGATTTACATCGCCTTTTAAATACAATGCCAGCAAAAAACGTTTTTGCAGTTTTTGATGTTTGTTTTGGCGCAACTTTTGATTTATTTGCAAAAGATATTGAAGTTAACAATTATAATAAATTACAATTAGATATAGAATTAGAAGATTTTATTAAAAGAAAAAATAGTGAAACTTCAAGAATTTTTATGGCTTCAGGTAGATATGAAGTGCCAGATTATTGGAATGATTCTGACGAACATTCTCCTTTTGCAAGTAAATTAATTAAGGCATTTTCTGAAGAAAAAGATTTTATTTCGCCAGGTAAAATTTTCTCTTATATGCATGGTAATGCAACAGAACCATTGCTTAAAAAGTTTGGTAACCACAAACCACGTGGAGATTATTTATTGAAAGTTGTAGAAAAATAACTATGAAAAAACTCATCCTTTTAATTTCATTTTTAACGATTCTTCCCATTTTTTCTCAAGAAAATGGCGCAAGAGGAACGATAACTGATGAAAATAAAAAAGACACCATAAAAGGCACAAAAAGAGCTTTGATTATTGGTATTTCTGATTATAGTTCCTCTGATTTAACTTTAAAATATGCAGATGATGATGCTACACTTTTCAAAAATTATTTAACCAAAATAGAAAAGGTTGATGAAAAAAATATTACATTTTTAATAAATGAAAACGCTACATCTTTCAACATTTTAAATGGATTACAAGATTTAATAACATCAACACAAAAAAATGATATTGTTTATTTGTTTTTTGCAGGTCATGGAGATGTTGTAGACAAAGACAATGTAGCTGAAAAGTTGGGTTTTTTATTGGCTTATGATGTAAATCAAAACAGAGAATTTTATGGCACTCAAGGTGTAATTCCTTTTAAAGATATTAGTACAACTGTAAATACAATTGCGAGTAAAGATGCAAAAATAACCTTAGTTTTAGATGCTTGTAGATCTGGTTATTTATCTGCAGATGGTGCTCAAAACAACTTAAAAACCTTCAATGAATATTTACAAAATTCCACGAAACTGTTAAGTTGTAATCCTAATGAATTATCTTATGAAGGGGATAATTTAAAATTGAGCGATGATAATACTGGTCATGGTTATTTTACCTATTATTTAGTGCTAGGATTAATGGGTGCAGCAGATAATTTAGTACAAGACAACAAATTGCAATATTTTGAGCTACAAGGGTTTTTAGATACCAATGTAAATTTAGCCACCAATAACAAACAAACGCCTATTGTTAAATCTAAAACATCTACAGGTATTTTTAAAGAAGTACTTTCTTTAGATAAAAAAGAAGCTTTAGAACAGGTTCAAAACCCTACAGGAATTAAAAACATATTGGCTTCTAGAAGTAATTCAAATATAAACGAAAAAGGTTTGGAATTAAATTCTGATCTTATCAAAAAGTTTAATAAAGCGTTAGAAAACAAAGATTATTATGGCAATTCTTTAAGTGCTTTTGAAATTATAGAAGAAGCAATCAATGAGAAAAAAATAGGGGTTGAAATTATCAATTTAATGAAAAATAAATTGGTGATGGCACTTTCTACCAAAGCACAACTTTTAATAAACGATTATATTGGTAATGTAGAAAATTTACCAAATGGAAATGTTTTTAAACAAAATGCAAAAC
This sequence comes from Polaribacter sp. Hel_I_88, assembly GCF_000687935.1. Classification (NCBI taxonomy): domain Bacteria; kingdom Pseudomonadati; phylum Bacteroidota; class Flavobacteriia; order Flavobacteriales; family Flavobacteriaceae; genus Polaribacter; species Polaribacter sp. Hel_I_88. Next base: position 1,351,612 of record NZ_JHZZ01000001.1, read on the forward strand.
ACCTAGAAATTTGTTTAGAACTTCTTGAAAAAGACAATTTTAGCTATAACCGAATTTTAACAAGTAAGTTGTTTTTAGAAGCGTATGCAATTATTAAAAATAAACAGTTTAACCAATATCCTTTGGCAAAAAACAAGCTAAATGAAGCCTTAAAGTTAGAGAAAAAAGCAGCTTACATTTATAATGCTTTGGGTATTGTTTTAAATTATGAAGAAGAGTATGGAAAATCCGAAGAAAACTACAGAAAAGCAAATGTGTTAATCCCAACTTGGACTTTTCCTATTAATAATATTGGGACCAATTTTTTAGAAAAAGCTGATTATAAGAATGCTTCAATATATTATAAAAAAGTTTTAGACATCAAACCAAATAACAGAAATAGTTATAATAATTTAGGTGCTGTTAGTGAAAATTTGGGCAGATATCAAGAGGCTGAAAACTACTTTTATAAAGTAAAAGAGTTTGGAGACGAATATTTATCAATCACATTAAGAAATTTAGGAAAATTATATAAAAAGAAAGGAAATATTAAAGGAGCTGAAGGTTATTTTTTACAAGCAATTCAAAAAGATTCTACAGATGTTGAAGCGTTATTTGATTATACAGATTTATTAATTGATGAAAGTATAGATGCACAAAAAGCTTTAGGCTTGCTGAAAAAAGCAATTCAATTAGAGCCCTTTTTAGCCAAAGGTTATGCAAACTATGCTACTTTTTTAAGACGATTTCCAAAAAATAATACTGATTTAATAAAAGCAGACAGTCTTTTTAAAATTGCTATAAAAAACAATCCATTTTATACATGGTCTTATGCAAGTAGAGGCTGGTTGTTTCATAAACAAAAAGAAGATGATAAAGCATTAAATTCTTTTAAAGAAGGCATAAAAATAAATCCTAAAAAAGCAAGTGCTTATTATTACTTAGCCAATTTTTATGAAAATGGTTTGCAAGATAAAGTACTCGCAAAAGAGCTATTTGAAAAATCTTTACAAATAGATTCTTTTTATATGCCAGCTTACAAAGGTTTAGTTAGTTTGTTAAATTCTGAAAATGACCAAGAAACCTCTATAAAAATGTTGCAAAAAGTAATCAATAGAAATAGCCAAGCACCAGATTTATATGCACTTTTGGGTGATACTTTTTATAGCATAAAAGAATATGAAACAGCTATTAAAAATTATCAAAAAGCTATTGAAGTAGATAGTACGTATGCAAAAGGGTACACAAATTTAGCCTACAGTAAATTAATTACAAAAGAACATGCAGACGCCTCAACATACTTTAAGTTATCTGCAAAGTACAATCCGTATAAAAATAAAGTAGCAGACTTTTCAAAACTGTTTTTATTGCAAGCCAGAAGAGAGATCAGAGCAAATAATGTTGAAGAAGCTACAAACATTTTAGAACAAGCCTATACATTAGACACCAATATAGAAACTGTTTTTGCACTTACAGAGTTGTATTATTTTACCAATGAAATCAACAAAAAGAAGACTTTAATTGAAGAATTAAAGAACTTTGAAACTGGTAAAAGTTGGCAAATAAAAAAATATGAGTTGCTTTCTAAAATTTATATCGATTTAAATGATGCAAAAAATGCCCGATTTTATTTTGATGAAATGCAGAAAATTAACCCCATAGCCAATGTTATTTTAGAAGCTTTAGTTTTAACTATAAATAATAAAAACAAAGCAGCAAAAGAAAAATTAAAAACCGTTAATCCTTTATTGTTAAGAGATAAATATTTACAAAGAAAATTCAATAGTAAATCAATTAGCATAATTAAAAAATTACAGGAATGAAAAACAAAATAATCATCAACCTACTTATTTTTACCTTTTTAAGCTTCAATATAAATGCAGGTGTAAATCTTAAAAATGGCAACTTTTATATATCTTATGCAGATGTTTTGTTAAAGAAATACAAATCTGCATTCAAAAAAATTACAAGAACTTACAATTCTAAATCTACAGAAATTGGTTTGTTTGGCTATGGTTGGGGCACAAAATTTGAAACTTCAATTACGGTTTATCCTGATGGAACTTTGCTTGTAAAAGAATATGGTTCAGGAGGTAAAACCATTTATTCTTCTAACTTTATTTCTAGTGATTTAACACAGTTAATGATTGATGATTTGATTGAGGTAATGCAAGAAGAGGAAGATTTAGAGCTAAATCCCACAAGTATTACCAATCAAATAAAAAAATTAAAAACTAATATAGAATATCGTTTAAAAACTTGGGACAAATATGTTGAAAAAGGATTGTTAGAAAACGCAACAGATTTTCCTTTAGGTTCTGAATGGGAAAGTTTTACTAGAGGAAATCAGAAAATAACATTAACCCAAAAAGGTTTTGTTAGAAATCAAAAAAACAAAAATGAAAAAGAGATTTTTAATTTAGATGGCAAATTAATTCGTTACGATTTAGGAAATGGAGAGTTTACTACTTTAGAATACAGAAATAAAATACTTTCTAAAATGGTTACTGCTGATGGAACCATCCTAAATTTTGAATCAAATGAGGATGGATTTGTGACAAAAATATATTTTAATAATGAAAAAAAGAATAGATATGCAGCATTCAAGTACAAAGATAATAGCTTAATTTTTAGTGAAGACATCTCTGGGAATCAATATGCATTTAATTATGATGAAGCCAATAACCTTACTAAAATTCTATATAATCCTGTTAGACTTCCAGGAATAAAAGAAGATGCTATGCTAATTACTTATCACCCAAAAACCTCTTTTGTAAAAAGTATAACAGATAGAGAAGGTGAAACGATTTCTTATGAATATACTAACTTTTTTAAAGATGATGGTACTAAAGATGATAATCATTATGCAACAAAAGTGATTAAGAAAGGATATGATGGAAATTTAGTAACCAATACTTACGAGTATTTTATTGGTACAAAACAAAATGGAGGAACTTTTTCGCAAAAAATTATTACAACTATTAATGGTATAAAAACAGCTACAGAATACGATGAAATTTGTGGTCTACCAATTAAAATAGAAAGAGGAAAACACATTACCAATTTTAAATACAATAACAGGTGTTTACTTTTAGAAAAAACCTCTACCAGTGGAGATTTTGTTTCTTTAAAATATCATCCTACATCAGAAAAATTAACATACGTTAAAAATAATGTTGCCATTTATGAATTTACCTATGATGAAAATTTAAATTTAACGTATGCTATAAAAAACAGTGATAAGTGGGTAAAATTAGTATATAATGATAATAATAAAATTTTATCGATGATCGATGGAAATAATGAAACCCAAAAAACCAACGAACTAACTTTTGAGTACAACAAAATAGGCAAGCCTATAAAAATAAAAATGAAAGATGCTGGATCTATAAATGTTACTTATGATGATGCAGGAGAAATAGAAAGAGTATCTAGTGATGATGGTCATAAAATGGCATTAAAAGTAACACAAGCTTTTCAAAACTTATTGGCTTTATTAAAACCATCTGGTGTTAATTTAGGGATTTAAAATAAACACTTCAAATTTTTGGTTTAGTTTTTGATTTTAAACAACTCTATCACAACAAAAAAGAAAAAAATCACATACCAAATGAAAAAAATTATTCCTTTCCTATTTCTTTTTATTAGCTGTTTTTCATTTGCGCAAAATGTAAAAGATTACGAATTAGTGCTTAAAGATTTTCATGAAGACACTATTAAACATAATATCATTAATAACGAAACAGAGAAAATTATTGATTACAAATTCACTAAAAATGAGCAACTTTTATAACATTCTTTTAAATGATCAAAAAAGTAATATTTCTTTTTCTATTCTTTTTGCCAATGCTTTTTTTTGGGCAAAAAACTGATAATTACACCTTAGAGGTTATAAAACATAATCAAGGAAATGTTACAGATTTAATTATCAATGAAAATTCAAATGAGTTATTTTCAGCAGATTCTGAAGGCAATATTTTAGTTTATAGTTCAGAAAATTATAAGTATCTAAAATCATTAAATTTAGATAGCTCTGATAAAATTTACAAAATAAGATTTGTTAATAATAAAGAAGATTTACTTATAAATTACTACAATGTAGCTTACAAAGATGGCAAACAACTTATTCATAAAAAAGGAGGTAAATTATGTTTGTATAATTTAGAAAGAGATACCGTTTATAAAACGTTTAAGGGCAATTACAGAATTACAAACCCTAATAGTGAGCCTTTAATTACGATTGCAAAAGACGATGTAAATTTAATTTTGTTTGATAAAGCTTCATTCATAAAAATAGATTCTATAACTACCCAAAATAGAGTATTAAGTGCTACCATTTCTTTTGACAGTAAATTGATTACAACTATAGAAACTGCCAAAAATAACGAAGAAAAAGCACTTACAATTTATGATGTAGCTGCAAAAAAAAGCATTTATAATCTTGATTTTAAGAACCCTAAAAAAATGCTTTCTGCTATACTATTTGAAAAAGAGAGTCTATTATATCTAACTTCAAATCCAAAAGAAAAAGATTCTGAATTTAACAGAATTCAACTTAAAGATTTTAGTGTTGAAAATTTAGGCAATAATGACTTTTATACAGATAATGCAAACACAACTATAATTGCGAATAACAGAAAAAAGTTACTAATTTTTAATGATTCTAAAAATTCAAACTATCAAAATAATTACAACAACAAAATTATTATTGCAGATTTAAAAGATGATGTTTATACATTAAAAACTGAAAATTGTTCTTTAAAAAACAACATCGGGATTTATAATGATGTAAAAAAACAATATTTTTTAGTTGCTGCAAAAGTGCAATATCAGTTTGAACCAACCATTAGTATTCACGATTCAAATTTTAAGCTTGTAGAAAAAGAACTTGTTAAAATTAAAGATCATTTAAATACCCAATCTTTTTTTATTGCTGATGATTATTGGGCTTCTTACATTTTAAAATCATCAAAAGACATCGTTTTTAATCTTTACAAAGAAGGCTCACTCACGAATATATTTTTTAAAGACAGAGCTTTAATTGATAAATTTAGCTATAAATCAAATAGTTTTTTAGAAGAAAATTCTTACGGTTTTAAAGAAGAATTATTTGATAAAAACAAAGGCGTTATTGGAAGCAGAACTTATCAATATGAACAAGAAAAAGACGGTTACAAAAAAAATATTATTGGTTTTCATTATTCACGTTATAATTTACTAACCAATAAAGTAGTAAAATTATTTAGCAATACTTCAACAAATATTAATTACTTAAAAAGTGATTTAATTGCTTTTAATGCACAACAAAATATCTTTTTGACTTCAGTTTTTAATGATGATAAAAACGGAACTCAATTTATAGTAATTAGCGAAGGAAAAGAGTTTTTAGTAGGAAAACCAAGACTTTTTGGGTTCGAAAAATCGGATGTGAAATTTTCTAATTCAGGAAAATATCTTTGTCTTAAAACAGATAAAAACACCTATGAAATTTATGATTGGCAAACTAACAACCTCATTTATACTCATAAAGGCGATTATATATATGATATAATTCATCCTGTAGATAATCATAATTTTATCATCACCAAATCAAATCCTAAAGATAAATCATCAGAAAAACAGGTTAGTAATTTACTTTCAGAAACCAATAATACATTTAAAATCAGCAAACTAAACAACAATTATATTTATGATGCTGATTATAAAAATGGCAAAATGGTGTTGTTAATTAAAGGTGGAATTATTTTTGAAAACACCAATCATGTGATACCCAATTTACAAGATGCGCAAACCATTTCATTAAATGCTGATACTACTAAATTACTTGTAAATTTTGCTGATGGAAAAAGCAGATTATTAGATACAAAAACCTTTACAAGGCTAAACACGATTTATAATTTTCCAGAAAACAAAGTTTTAATTTACAATACAAAAGGCAAATATTATAGCAATTCTAAAGATATTGATGATTACCTATTTGTCAACAAAAACAATAAACGAATCTCAATTTTAGAAGACAGTTTAAATTTATACGATCCTGTTGCAATTTTAAACGATTTTGGAAAGCTAGATACAGAAATGAAAACTAAAATCGAAGAAGCTTTAAAATTTAGACAAAAATTAAAAGAAAACAATCTTAAAGTTAAAGATATAATAAAAGATTTTTATGTAGAAAATACCCTCAAAGCAAATCAATTAACCTACTCAATAATTATTGAGCTTAAACAAGACCTTAAATGTAATTTTGAGATAAAAATAAATAATGTTTTGCAAAACAATTCAAAATTAAAAAAAGTTGCTCCTTTTAAATATAAAGCTGAAATAAGTTTATCTCAAAAAGTAAATAATGTAGAAATTAATTGTTTTAATAAAAAACTTACCTCTTTATCTTTAACCAAAGAGATTAATTATAATTTTAAAATTCCTAGAGATTTATACATACTTTCTGTTGGGGTTTCAGACTATGAGAATAAAGATTTTAAATTAAAATATGCACATAAAGACGCTATAGATATGTCTCTATTTTATGATACACTAAAGCCTAAAAATGTAAAAAGCTACTTAAATAAGATATATCCAGCAAAAATCACAAAAAAAACAATAGATAATAACGTTCAAGAATTAAATACAAATATACCTGCCTCTTATCTTTTTAAAAATGGGAGTCCTTTTCAAATTTCAAAAGACGGTAACTATTGGCTTTTACCAAATAGAGAAGATAAAATTACCGATTATACAAGAGTAACAAATGTTTTAAAACTATATGATTTTAAAAATAATAATGTAAATAAAATAGAACTTTTAGGTGATAATTATCAGCGACGTTATAAAAGCGACAACCAAAATTTAGGTTTTTATTATTATAATTTAGATGATTATGAAACATACGAAGAAGGAACTTCCGTAAATTATTTCAATTTTAAAACAAACAAAAGTGAGCAAACTGATATAACTTTTAACATTCATAGAGCTTATAAAACAGATAAATCTAGTTGGTTAATGCTAAATGAAAATAATATTTACAAAGACCAAAATGGTTACTTGGCTGATTTTTATACTGAAGAAAAAGCACCTCTAAGTTTTATAAAATTTTCAAAGAAAAATAATGTTTGGATACTTAAAAAATTCCCATTAAAAGTAAAAAATAACAGAAAAGATTCAAGGTATAAAATTGCGGACGTTTCAAGTAATGGAGATTTTGTAGGAATCCTCGAAGATTATATAATTCCAGACCCAAACTATCCTGAATTTGGCATTGACGCACAAATTTTTAGACTCTTTCAATTAAAAAAAGGAGCATATATTGAAGTTGAATTAGCATCAGATTTAAAAGGGTTTAAATATGTTTTTAGTGAAGATAACAAGAAATTACACATTTTAAATGGTGAAGAATATGATTATGAAAAGTACGATGTAACTTTAGAAACGTTTTCAATTTATGATTTTTCAAAGAAAAAACTCACCGAAGAAAAAACTAATATCAAGATAGAAAATGATGCTAATATTTTAGGTTTTAATTTTGGTATTCCTTTTGTTTTAAAAACTTATAATTCAGAAATATCTAATATTGAATACAGTTACTTCGAAAAAATAATTGACGATGTAAACTTTTTTTATAACACACCAATATCTTACAAAAAAACGCACGTAAAAACACTCACCAATAAAGAAGCAACTGCAAAAAACATACTAAAAAATGCCAATGACTTCTTTAAACAAGCAAAGCCAGAAGACCAAATTATATTCTTTTTAGCTGGTCATGGAGTTTTAGATAAAAAACTAAATTACTATTATGCCCCTCAAGATATGGTTTTTAATCAACCAGAAAAAAAAGGAGTGTCTTACAACGCAATTGTAAATATTTTATCAGAATCTTCAGCAACAAAAAAGCTTTTAATTACAGATACTTGTCATTCAGGAAACACTTTTGATCTTGATAAGTATAATGTTGAACAAGAAAAACAAAAGTCAGGTATAAGAGGGACTATTGTAACAAACCTATTAAAAAATAAGGGCGAGATTACAACCTCTTCTATTATAACATCTGTGTTAGATAATTTTTACAGCAAAAGCGGAGTAACAGTATTATCGGCTTCTTCTGGGCAGGAAGTTGCTTATGAATCAAATAATATAAATAATGGTGCATTTACAAGAGCATATTTAGAAACCATAAAAAGCCCTATTGAAAACCAAAATTTTAGTAGTGGATATTTTGATACCTTTCTAAAAAAACTTGAGCAAAACCTATTAATTATTACTGATAATAAACAAAAAATGGATTTAAGAGAAATTAATAATTTAGCGGATATTCTTCTTTGGTAAGTGGTCTAAAATAGAATATACTATAGAGAGTAAGTTAATTTTACCAAGCTTTAATAATTACATTTTTGTTGATTTCTCTAATATCTGGCACTTGTTTTCCATTGGTTAAAAGCATTACTTCTTTTAAAACTTCAGCAATAAAATCTTCTGTTAACGGAATTGTTTTTTTTACATCTTCTTTATTTATTGAATAATTAGACATTTTACTTTTTAAAATTTTTAAATACGCAGATGTAAATGCACCATTGCTTAATTCTTTATTTTCGTAAGCAACATCTGCACCAGAAGAAGCTGATAAAATAGTAATGCCAGATTTTGATAAAAAATCGTCAAATAAAGTAGAAACAATATCAGAAACTTTAAATTTTGGTGCTTTTTTGTTTGATGTTGTTACAGTTCCTCTTTTTCCTGCTTCACTAACTATTGTTTTATTTTCGCTGTTTTCATCAATATCTAAAGTGTTTCCTGCATGACAAGTATCCATCAATAATAATTTTTGTGATGCTTTTGAGTTTGATAAACCGTTGATAATAGTGTTAAAAGCAACTCCGTTTTTGGTAACATCATTAAAATCCATATTATAAGGAGCATAATAATAGTTGTTGTCTTTATCTAAAACTCCATGACCTGCAATAAAGAGTATTACCTGATCTTCTTCTTTGGTATTCTTTAAAAAATCTGCTATTTGTACTTCTATATTTTCTTTTGTTGCCTCACTATTTGTAATTTTTTTAACGAATGTTTTATTGAAAGAAAAAGGTGTAGATTTTGATAAAATTTCATCTGAACTAAAAGCACTATAGTTAAAAGAATCTACTAAAGATGAGCTTGCCTTAATCCACTTTGGAGCAGCATTAAAAATAGAAACTCCTTTTATATTATAGTCTTCATCAACAAAAGTTTTGCCCTCTATAACTTCGCCTTTTAAATTATACGTAATTGTTTTGTGTCTAAATTCATTTAATTTGCTATTTAAAATCGTAATTTTTGTTCCATCTTCAGCAATGGAAGCTTCATCTCCATAGGCTATATTTATTGGTACTTTTATTGGCGTTGTTTCTTTTTCTAAATTTATGACAAACGTTTCATCATCACCTGCTCTATATAATAAAAAAGTGCCGCTTTTATTTACATCTTTAAATTGTGGATTGTAAATTGAGCCCTCTAAAACCTCTTCTTTACCAAACTCTTTATATCTATTGATATCAAAACTTTTTATGGTAATTTCTTTTGATGATACATCACCAATTGAAACTTTAATTTCATTTTTTAAACCATCAGAAACACTATTAAAATGAAACCATTTGTTGTTTAAAAGTGGTTGTAAATTATCTGCTTCCTGCTCAAAATCAATTGTAAAAGGCATTTTTATTTTGATGAATTTTTTTGATGAAAATTCATATTTGTAAAATGTATTTTCATTAGTTCTGATATAAAATTCATTGCCTGTTTTAGAAGTATAAATTTGTTTCTTAAAAGAAAAGCTTTCTTTTTTATAATCATTTGGAAAATTTATTTCATCAATTGAATTTGTGTTATAATTCCAAATAAATGTTTTTTCGTAGTTTATTTCTAACCAAATTTTTCCATCAAAATCAATAGGAAACATTTCACCAATAGAACTATAATCTCCTGAATAGCTGTTTATACTTCCTAAATTTTCGTTTTTAGTCGATTTTAAACTGTATTTAGTGCCAAGAAATTCATCTCTAAAATCTTTAATAGTTATCGAATCTAATTTACCATAGACATTGGCAATATCAAAAGCGTCTTTGTCGGCAAAAGTTAAGTTAAAAGCTTCTTGTTTGTATTTAGAAACCCCAATGCTTAGTAAATATAAATCGCCTTTTTTATCAACAATAGGAGTATTTGTAAGTTTGTTAAGCGTTTTTATTTCACTAAATTCTTTTTTGTTTTTTCGTAAAGAAATAGCTTTTTCTAAAAGTGTAAGATATTCTTGATTTGGTGTGCTAAAAACGTTTAAAACTTCTTGTGGTTTAAAAATAGTTTTGTCTGCATTTTGCAAAGACTCTTTTTTATCATTTTTGGTAACATATAAAAAATCATCTGCATTTGTGTTGCTAAAATAATGATTATCAGAATCGTAAAAAATATGTTCTTTTTCTGATGGATGAAACATACCTCCTATTTCTTTTAACGTTTCAGAATCTACAATACTAATTTTTCCATTTGCGTAACTAATCATTAACTTTGAAGCATCGTTATTAAATGAAACAGATTTTATCTTTTTTTGAGCGGTTTCTGGTATAATTTTATCAACCAAAATAATACCTAAATTTTCGATAGCTAATGCCACTTTTTCATCTACATAACTTAAATCGTTTACATAAATACAATCTTTTTTTTCTGATGTAAACAAACCATTTTCATCAGGGATAAAAAAGACACTTTCTTTATTACATTTACCAAAATCAAATGTTTGAAAAACATTACTTACCACAAAACCATTATCAGCATTATGCAAAATGTAACTCCCATCAATTAGTTTTTTTTCAAAGGTTACTGTTTCTAAATCTGTTCTTATTTCTGCAACATTTTTATCGTTAATCGTTAAAATATGTTTAGCTTTATTAGAAAATTTTGCAAATTTATACAACCCAATAAATTCCTTAAGTTTATTATTTTCTATAATAGCCAAAGGTTGAGGATCTGTATAACCTCTGTTGTAATATTTTTTCGGACTTAATAATAGTTTGTTTGAGGAAGCATCATAATCAATAATACTAAAATATTTATCTTTAATTTTATAAAGTTTTATTACTGTGTCTTCAATAAAATTATATTTAAAAATATAGCTTTCGTTATTTACAAGGCTTGAACCTCTAAAAATCACAGAACCAGAATCTTCATTAAATAGGTAATCATTAGAATAAAAAGAAACTTTATGATTTACCTCTAAATAATCGATAAAAGGCAAGTTATTAAAGCGATTGTAAAAGGTTCCTTTGCTAAAATATTTTATTTGTAGTTCGTTTGTTTTAAAATTCTTTTCTTTTGTTTCTAAACCCTCAACTAAAAAACTGTCATCAGGCAAAAACATTCCTTTATAAAATTCACGAGAAAAATCAGGAATAATTTTATTTGAATTTTTAGTTAAGTCTTGTACAGAAAAGTTGGCAATATCATTATAACCATTAGAAAAATATTGGTTTGGTATAACCAACTGATTTTTGCTTTCTAAAAGAACAGGCGAATTACATACTTTAGACAAACTGATTTCTTCTCTAATAAACCTGCCTTTTTTGTATGTTATTATAATTGGAAAATCATAGAGTAAAGCGTTTTTTTTTGTAATTATGAGCTGCTTACTTTTAGAAAAATAATCTGTAATAATGGTTGATAAATCTATATTTGACCAAGGAATTTCAAGAGTAGGTTTTGGAGATTTTAGGCTGTTTTTATACCCAAAAATAGCCAACATTTTTTTTTCTTTAGAAAGTGTAACTGTGTAAAGCGTTTTAGTTTCTTCATTAAAAAAAGGATAAATAATTTTATAATTATCATTTACCTCATTTTCCCAAAGCACCTTTTTTGTGTTTAAATCTCTTAAAACTAAATTTTGTTTGCCTGTATAATGTTCTTCTACATAAGCAATGTTTGTACTATCCTTATTTATACTTGCTACCTTAATTTCGTTATTGGCTTTAAAAGATGTAAAGGGTTGAAACTTATCGTTAAATATTCCAATTTCAGTATCCATTGTGTTTTTTATACTATTTGTTAAAATAGTAAAAGGGCTATTTTTATTGCTAATAATATTTCCTTTAAACAAACTTTTCCCAGATACTTTTCCTTCTGAATTTAAAATCCAAAGTGTATCTTTACTCTTATACAATAAACCTTTACCATCAAAAATTAAACGTGGGCTTTCTATAAAAAAACCATCACTATTTTTTAATGTACTATGATAGCTAAAATCGTCTGTATTATATTTTAATATTTTTCCAGATGCATCAATTGTAAGTATTCTTTCTTCATTTTTAGAAGTAATAATATCTGTTATTTGAGAAGAATGATATTCTTTTAAGTGTAATTTATAATTATCTTGAGCATACGTTTTAGAGAGGAGTCCTAAAACAATAAAGTTCAGTATTATTTTTAATTTGATAAACTTTCTCATAATTTTTCTTTTTCTGTCATCTTTCGCTAAAATAATCAATATTTATAAGAGATAACTTATTTGATTATCAAAACTTTAACAAAAACCTTACCAAATAAATAAAATGTCGTTTAAAAGATTCTCTTATATTTACAAAAAAATCTATTCTGATGTTTAAAACACTTCTAAAAAATTCTATCGCAAGTTTATTAATTGTTTCTTTCTTGTTTTCATCTTGTGCAAGCCATAAAAGATCTAACATACAATCTAACGAAAATTTTGTGGTTGAATTAACAAAACCAAAGGCAAGAGGAGGAATTACAACTGCTGCTTTAGAGGGACTTTTTATGGGTGCAAAATATTTGGTTGATAATTCTACAAAAAAATTGATCAATACCTACACAAACTCTATTTCTATAAACGATTATTACAATAATTTTTCTGGTAAAATTGAAAAAACATATACAGGAATTCAGCTTAAAAAGTATGCAAACCCAATAGAAAGTGAACAGAAAACGGAAATGAAATCTATAATGACTCGTGAAATTGATGTGAAACCGAAATCTAGAGGTGCAAAAGCAACCACTGTTTTAGCGTTAGATGATTTTTTCCCGAAAGAAAATGATGATTTATTAAATTTTCATGCAGTTATCGATTTTGAAAGTGATGAAGGAAATCCTGGTGTAACGCGTTTAAGTTTTAGTGAATTGAGAGTCTTTTTCTCTAAAACAAAAGTTTTTACTGATGAAAACTTAAATGCGCGTGTATTAATTTCCATTGAAGGACAATGGAGAAGCACAGATGGTTCTCCGCAAACTGCTACTTTAATTGAGCAAGAATATGATTTTAAAAACATTAAATATGGTTACAAAAACCAGATTGATGAACCAATCTTAACAAAATGGTATTATGATATTCCTATTTTAGCTGAATTGGAAGAAAATGCAACGTATGGAGTTATAAAAGTAAACGTTCAGTTAGAGGAATATGAAGGAAATAAAAGTAAATACTTAAATAAATTGCCTTCTATTTTAAGTGATAACAAAAGTGCTATTATTAAAAATGGTTCTTCTACAATTAATAAAATTGTAGATTAGTTATAGAAATCTGTAACTTTTATCAACCAAAATTTTTTGTTTTTACTTTAAAATTTTAAGAAAAATGAAGTGCCTTTTTATTCGAAACATGGCAAAAAATTTTAATATATAATTTAGTAATTACCAAAGAATTGCTTTTGCCAATTTGTTAATTTCTCTCATATCCATTTTTTGTTTACCCTTTGTAATCGAGAGCAATAAAGTTTTCAAATTACTAGAAATTAAATCAAAATGTTTATCCTTATTAATAGAATATTCTAAGTTGAAGTTTTGTGTGGTTTGTTTGTTAATATGAGTGTCTAGCGCTTTCAAATAAGCACTGGTAAAGGCGCCATTATAAATATTATTAGACTCGAAAGCAACCTCTTGTCCTGAAGAAGCTGATAGTACAGTAATTCCGTTTTTACTATAAAAATTATCAAAAATCGAAGAGATGATGGCTGACGTTTTAATGTCTGTAGCATTTGTACTATCTGCTGTAATTGTTCCTCTTTGTCCTGGTATTATTTTTTGTTCTTTCGTGTTATTTTTTACTAGGTCAAACGTATTTCCTGAATGGCAAGTATCTGTAATTAATAGCTTTTGAATTGCTGGAGAATCAGACAAAATATTTACCAATGACGCATAAGAAACCCCTTTTTTATCGGGTTTATTAAAATCCATATCTTGAGGCGCATAATAATAATCTAGTTTTTTATTTAGGACTCCATGTCCAGCTAAAAATAAAATAATTTGATCTTCGGCCTTAGCATTTTTAAAAAATGAATTGGCTACTTCTACAATGTTTTTAGAAGAGGCTTCTTTGTTTGTTAATGTTTTTACATACGTGTTTTTATAGGAAAATGGTTTCGCTTTTAAAGAACTCAAAAACTCATTAATACTTTTATGCTTTTCATATAACAAATCATTATTTTCTTTTACACCTGGCTTTAATAAAAGCGGAGTACCATAATTATTTCCTACTAATTGTAAATCATTAAAATTACTTATTTTGGTTACGTTAACAGTCATTTTCTTAGTAGGAATAACATATGTTAGTAAAGTAAGATATTCATCATATTTGTTAAAAGTTACAATTTTAGTATTGTCTTTACTTATAAAAGCCTCTTCAATATCGGTTTCAAAATTTATGGTTGTTGCAGAATAATTGCCATTTATCAGCCTAAATAAACTATACTTAATTTCGTAATCTGAGTAGTGTTTTATCAACACTAAAGAGCCATCATTATTTACATCTAAAATGGATACCAAATCTGAAAGCTCAATATTTAATACATGCTTTTTTTTGCTCCAAACCTTATTTTTCCTTGTATTTATTGATACACATAATCGAGTTTCTTCATCATCTTCTGAATTGGTTAATTCATAGTAAGATTCATTTGTAGTTAACCAATCATCATCATTTATTGGGTAAGATAACTCAATGTTAAAAGGGATATTTGTTTTTTTTGTTTCCTTCTTTTTATAGTCGTAAAAATAAACATCAGAAACCAATCCTTCGTTTTCGTTATAATTTCTAGCGCTATAATAAAAACCCAAATTATTAGCATGACTTTTAAAAGTTGGTATTTCCATATGTAAAGAAACACCATTTTCAAGTGGTATTTTATTTACAGAATTATTTTTAAAATCATATATGTTGATGGCTTTAACCTTATTATTTTCATCATTTACACCAAAAACTGCCTCGCCCCAAAAGGTTCCGTCTTTTGAAAGTTGAAAAGTATATGGGTAACCTCTTTCAAAAAAGTTAAAGACAGCATTAATATTTCCTAAAATACTATCTGTTTTTGAGTTGTCATCAATTTTGGAAATCGCCAAAGGATAAATAGCGTTTAAATAATTCGTAATACTTTTTGCGCCAACATCCCCATATCTTAAAGCCAAGTCCAATGCATCTTTATGCGCATAATTAAGTTTGTAATTTTTGTCTTTATAATTTGAAACTCCAACTGACAGAACATATAAATTTCTTGGAATTTTATATTCATACAGTATTTCTTTAACTACAGGAATTGATTTCTCCTTGTTATACAAACTAGTAATTTCTACCACATTTATATGTTGACTTAAATTTATGTCCGTTTCATAAATTGTTGGAGCAACTTTTTTAAAAGTCAAGTTGTTTTGAACTACATTATTAATTTTTATTATAAAATTATATGGTAAATCTTGTGCTACTTCAATATGTATTTTGGTGCTTAAAGAATTGGTTTTTAAGGACGCTTTATGATCTGAAATATAAAAACTTTTAATGGCGAAACTTTTCTTAGGCGGTTCTCTTTTTAGTTGATTTCTTATGCTTAAAGCTTCTTCAATTTTGCTTTTTAATGGTGTATCAATTTTACTAAAATCTGACAGAATTGAAACAGGGTCATACAAAGAACTACCATATTCAATTAATAAATACCTCTTGTTATTTTTAGTTAAAAATAAATAATCATTTACATCCTCAAAATTACTATAATACTTCCCTTTTGTATTAAATATCAAGCTTTTATTATCTGGAAAATTAATGATTGTATTTAACCATGTAAACGTTTTAGTTTCTAATAACCTTGTTTTACCACTAGAAAAATTCACAAACATTTTTGATGCATCTGAATTTAAAGAAATTGATGTTGCAAAGCCATCAAGACTATTTATCTTGAAACTCTTACCATTAAAAACCACCCCATCTTCAAATAACATTGCTAGTTGATTGTTTTTATAGTCGGCTGATAAAACCAAACCATCTTTTAGCTCCTTAATTTTAAAAGCACCATCTACTTCTGTTATAAAAAAAGAAACATTGCTTTGAGTTTCCTCATTTGTCCCAGAAACAATGAAGTTATTGTTATTGATTTGAAATATATTTTTATTATAATATGAAGTAAAATTATAGCTTAATAGCTGTTTCTTTTTTTTCCAATCTATGATTCTTATCACTTTATTTTTCATCAAACAGATATATGTTCCAGAATTAGAGAATTTAACTTTATCTTCTTGCGTTAAAGTTGAATCGATAACAATACTGTTCTCTTTAGTAACAATTTTTAGTTTTGAATTTGGTTTATAGAGGTCATCTGATTCTTTATTGTATTCAACAATAAAAGCATCCACCTTAGCATTAAAAGCTAAAGGATTATCATCTTTATCCCTTTTAGAGATTTTTTGAATTTTATCATTTAATAAATTATAACTATAATAAAAAGATTCTTGACTCACTGAATCCTTACTTATATAACCAATACTAGTTTCTTCTTTATCAATTAAATGTTCATTAAAATTTTCGTAATTCAATTTGAAATTTTTTCCAGAAGTTTTAAAAAAAGAGTTAGATTGTTTGTCTTTCTTTATAAAACTATTTGATAAATCTCCTTTTTTGTAGAAGTTAAAAACTTTGTCATTAGACTCTAAAGTGTTAAAGGAAATCCAATGATCATTAGAAATAAAGAGAGATTTTGATGCAATATATTCTTTAACAAACAGGTTTTTTTCTAAAAGATTATAGTCTGAATCAAGTACATTTATTTCTCCATTAATTTGAAAATAATTTTGTCCAGAAAAAAATACATATTCATTTTTAACTTTATTGAATGTTCCTATACTAGCTTTAAACTTTAAAGGAATCTCTTTTACAACATAAGAATTATCCTGTAAATTTAAGTCCATACAACTATTTGCTCCAAAACCTCCACTTTCTTGATCACTAAAAATAAGTACGTTATTTCTATTATTTGATATAATCTTTGTGCTTGCAAAACTTGTGTAAAAGGTATTTGTACCTAGTTTTTTAATTTTATAATCAGTTAAAGAAATTCTATTGAATTCAGATGAATTTCTTTGTTGATTTGAAGTAAGTAAAAAAAGGCTTTCTTTTTCAAAAACGATGGCAGATGGTATTTTAGTTTTATCACTAAACTTTATATTATGTATCTTTTTTTTACGTTCAAGATCATAAAAATTTAATGTTTTTATTTCCAAAGAATCATTTATTGCTTTGGGTCCAGGATTAATGTGTACTTCTTCTAAAACAGCTATACGCTTTTCATTAAAAGAAATTGTAGAAACAAGTACTGGTTTATTTGTAGTAATAGAATCTATTTTTTTAAAAGGAAACTTGTTGTATAAAATTAGGTTCGTATCATCTTTGGCAATCGCAATTAAAGACTCTCCATTAGGATTTGTAATTTTATAATTTCCTGAGATGGTTTTATAAATGGTATCTTTATTTAAACTATAGAAACATAATTCTCCTTTTTTAGTGTCTTTATTATAGTAATTTATTAATAAATCTTTGTTGTTATTAATGAGCCTAATGTTAAAAACTGACTTTCTTTTATCAGTATTTAAAGACCTTATAAATTTATAGTTTGAGGCATCATGAACTAAAATATTTCCATAAGAATCCGCAGAAATAATTTCATTTAATTCTTCGTTTATAACAATATCATTTAATTCTCCCTTATGATATTTATGAATATTTAATTCATATTCTATTTTTTCTTGACCTAATGAAGAATAAATTATAAAAAATAGAAAAAAATAATTTATTGGTTTTAACATTTTACTCCTTTACAATCTCATAAATAATTTCAGAAGTATACCCATCTACTTTGTCTGAAACTACAAGAACATCTCCTTGTCCTCTTGAATTTAAAAAACTATTATTTACAAAACTAGCTAAAGGATTTAAAGCACCTCTTTTACCTTCAATTTCTCCTCTATTTTTTATGGTGGATGCAATATTTATTGGATATGGAGATGCAATACATTTCATCACTAATTTCTCAAAAGGAGGACCGTAGTTCATAATTTTATCGCTAAAAAGAACCGTTTTTCCTTTTTCTATCAACCTTTCTTGGTCGTTCATTTTAAAGCGATCACTAGGAAAAATACTATTGATTTCTCCTTTAGAATTTACCTCAATAATCGTAAAATATAAATCTTGTTCTGAATGATTGGTAACTTCAAAAACTAACTTGTCTTTTCCTGGCACAATCGTTAAAACATTATTTCTCATAATGTCTTCTGGTTTGCCAATTTCATTTTCTTCTGTTAAAATATTTAATTTTACAGGCAAAGCTCTAAAAGTAAATTCGTATTTTTTGTTGTTGAAGTTCAGCTTTTTCATATAAGAACCATGTGCATAGGTAGACAATGTTTCCTTTAAACTTTTCAGATTTTCAGGATTCATGTTTTCTTCAATAACACTAAATCCGTTGGTTGCATAAACGTTCAATAGATTATTTTTCTCTGTAATTATAAGATCAGAACCTAACGAATCTACAACTTTACCTAGTTTTGTTTCTTTTAAAAAATTTGTTACTTCACTTTTAACCTCTTTGTTTTTTACACTTTTATCAAAAGCGATATTTAAAGAGATTTCACCAAAACTTTTCTTATCAATAAAAACAACATAATCTTTTTCATTTTTGCTCTTTAAATCATTGTTTAATAAAATATTACTTTCATTAAATTTTGCAAGCACAACTTTTCCTTTTGCTATAATTTTAGTGGAATCTAATTGAGTTTCGCCAACTGGCATTAAAAAAACAGTTGTTCCTTTAAACATTCCTTGCAACTTTCCTGCTTGAATTTTTATAGCATTGCTTGCCAAAATATTTTTAATCTTAAAATATTCTTCTTGCTTAACATACTCATTTTTAAACAGCTTTATATCTTGATCTCCTTCTATTCCTGGGTTTTGATTTGGAGAAAATGTATTCATTTTAGAAGCAATCACATCAAATAATTGTCTATAAGAAAAATCTGAACCTAAATCGCTCATGGCTTCAGAAAAAGCGTAGCTTAAAGCTCCATAACCTTCTGGATGTTCGTAGTTTAATTCGTCTGCAGAAGCTCCAGAAATTAAAACATAAGGGGCAGCATTTTCGTCTACTTTTACTTCATCAAACATATCACTTCCTTGCACTTTTGCATTTTTGCTTGGCTCCCACCCTTCAGGTGCAAATACATTTTTGGTACCTCTTGCTTTTCCTCCTCTTGCAGAAGAGCCTGAATGACAGCTATCTAACAACAATAATAATTGTCCGTTTTTACCTAATGTATTTCTTAAATTGGTGGTAATTTTTGCCAATTCATCATCTCTAATATGGTTTTCGCCTTTATAATTATAAGTGTAAGAAGCCATTGCATCAACAGGTACTAAAGCTTCATCTTTATCATCTGCTTCGTCTAAAGTGCCATCTTCACTGCTATCAAAAATAGGTTGTCCATGTCCTGAATAATGAATTACAACAACATCGCCTTCTTTTATTTTAGTTTCTTGTAATTCCTTAAAAGCATTTAAAATTCCTTTTTTAGTAGCTTCTCTATCAACTAAAGTCGTTATATTTTCAGGGTTGAAACCTTGTCTTTCTAACGTTTCTTTGATTAAAGGCACATCATTTGCAGAACTAATTGCACCCCAACCTGTGCTTCTTGGATACTCTCCAATCGCAATAATTAAAGCATGTTTTGTGGTTTTTGTTTCTTGAGAATATGCAAAACTACTTGCAAAAATGAACATCAATAGTATGTAAAAATTTTTCATAATTTATATTTAAAAAAATTATTTAATTTCAAAAAGACTAAATGAGATTCCGAAATAATATCCAAAATCATACACTGATTTATTAAAAGAATCTAAATCTGTAATGGTTGTTGCATCACCAACTTCTAATCCGTTTGTAAGTCTGTTTACAGTTCCATAAGCAACACCTCCAGATAAAGAGATTCTGCTTTTACTGCCTAAAAATATGGTTGGACCCAATAAAAAATTGATTCCTCTGGTTTCTCCAGTAATTGGGATTGAAACCCCAAAAGAACCACCTAAATTAAAGTTTTCGCTCATCACTGGATAAAAATTGATCATAGTACTGATGTTTGGAGTTGAACTATTCCCAACATCTTCGCCAATAATTCCATTTTCATCGATGTAAAAATCTTTTGCTTTTGTTCCAAAATTGTTTAATGTTAAAGCAATACTCGAGTTTATTTTGAAACCACCTTTAGAAAATAATTTTAAACTTCTTGTTTTTATCAAGTTATCTTCTGTTTCTGTGCCATTTGCCGTTTCAGAAAACGCACTTTGTAAAAAGTTAAGTTCAATAGCAACTTTGTCAGATTCTATGGTATAATCATATGTTTGCTCAAAGTTTGAAGCCTCTAAACTTGTAAACAAATCTTTAATCTTATTTAAATTTTCGGCTGTGTTTAATTGGGTTGAATTAATGCTTTTCTTTAACGCTTCTAAATTTCTATACGTATTGCTTTTTTGAACCAATTCTCCTCTAGACATTGGTTTTTCGCCATTCAAAGTACTGTCTATTTCTGTGGAAATATTTTCAATCTCGTTTGATAATTGAGTTGCGTCTTCTTGAACAGCATTGTTTAAGTTTGATAAAAACAAGTAATAATTATCATTAGGATTCGACAATCTACTATCTTTAAGTTGCGAAGATGCCTCTTTTAGGTTCTTCATAATCTCTTTTTTATCAAAATTTGGGTTTAATAAATTTGATAAAAAAGACGTTTTCACAGCTTCAATATTGGTAGTTAATTTGTTTAAATCTGCAAATTGATTGCTAACTTTTGTTCCTCTAGATTTTCCTCCTCTGGATAAAAACGAACTTTCTTTGGCAACATTATCAATATTTAAATTTAAGCTTTCGCCAGAAAAAGAATTCATACCACCCAGTAAAGAACTAAAGTTAAAGCCACCCATTTTTGGGTGAATAGCTTCTTCTTTAACATCCGTTTTTATAGCAACTGCAAAAGGATTTACATTGATAAGTTTTAATTCAATTAAACTATTTCTTTTAAATTTTGGCCCAGAAAGTGTGTCTGCAATATTGTTAAGTTTATCTAACTTATAATAATTAATTTCTTCAGTTTGGTAATTATAGGTAACTCTATATTTTTCTTGAGCAATAATAACAGTAACAAAAAATAAAAGGAAAAACGTAAGTAGCTTTTTCATTGGTAAGGTTTATTGGATGGTTAAACTTTTTAAAATCTCTAAATTAGTATTTTTTATTTAAATGTAACTACCTAAAATTAGGTATATTAATTCCTAAAATAGAATACTATATTTTTTTAAAATCAAATACTCTGCCATTTTGTATTTTTACACAATGACAAAAAAATCTTTTACAATCGATGAAGTAAAACGAAAACTCGAAAACTACTGTGTGTATCAGGATCGATGTCATAAAGAAGTAGAGCAAAAAATGCGTGACTATTTTTTGATTCCTGAAGCCAAAGAAATGATTTTGTTAAGTTTGATGAAAGACAACTTCTTAAACGAAGAACGTTTTGCTAAGAGTTTTGCTCGTGGAAAATTCCGAATTAAAAGTTGGGGAAAACAACGAATTATAAGAGAATTAAAATTTAAAGATATTTCTGCATACAACATAAAAACTGCCTTAAAAGAAATTGATGAAACAGATTATCTTGAAACCATTTACAAAATTACAGAAAACCGAAATGCCGTAATTTCTGAAGCTAACATTTACAAAAGAAAACAAAAACTGATTGGCTTTTTAATGCGAAAAGGTTTTGAAAATGAACTAATTTATAAGGTTGTAAATGAAGTGGTTTCGTAAGTAATTAATAAAAAAGCAAAACCAACAAAAATAACTGGAACTAAACATACTTAATGCTTTTTTTTAATTCGCAAATTCGTGGTATTTAAAATCCACAAATTATATATTTGCATTCTTAAATTTTGATGAAAAATGTTACAGGTAAATTTTATTAGAGAAAACAAAGCAACTGTTTTACAAGGTTTGGCAAAACGTAATTTTGCGAATGCTGAAACAATTATTGAACAGGTTTTAACTGCGGATGAAAATAGAAGAGCAACGCAACTTGAGTTAGACAATATCTTGGCTGAATCTAATAAAATATCCAAAGAAATTGGAGTTCTTTACAAAAGTGGACAAGCGCAAAAGGCAAACATTTTAAAAGAAAAAACAGGACAATTAAAAGAAAGTTCTAAAGATTTATCCGAAAAATTAAATGGTTTTTCTGATGAGTTAGATGCACTTTTATATCAAATACCAAATGTGCCTCATACTTCTGTAAAAGCAGGAAAATCTGAAGAAGATAATGAGAACATATTTAGCGAAGGCGCAATTCCTGATTTAGGAGAAAATGCACTTCCTCATTGGGAATTAGCAAAAAAATACGACATTATAGATTTTGAGTTAGGAACTAAAATTGCGGGTGCTGGTTTTCCTGTTTATAAAGGAAAAGGTGCAAGATTACAACGTGCATTAATCAACTATTTTTTAGATAAAAATATTGAAGCTGGTTACACAGAAGTGCAAGTGCCACATTTAGTAAATACAGAATCTGCAACTGCAACTGGACAATTACCAGATAAAGATGGACAAATGTATCATGCTACAGTGGATGATTTGTATTTGATTCCAACTGCAGAAGTGCCAATTACCAATATGTTTCGTGGAAATTTAATGCAGGAAACTGAATTCCCAATTTGCGTAACAGGTTACACACCTTGTTTTAGACGTGAAGCAGGAAGTTATGGTGCTCACGTTCGTGGTTTAAACAGATTGCATCAATTTGATAAAGTAGAAATTGTACGAATTGAACATCCAGAAAATTCTTACAACGCTTTGAATGATATGGTTGAGCACATCAAAAATATTTTAGGAGAGTTAAAATTACCTTATAGAATTTTACGTTTGTGTGGAGGAGATACTGGTTTTACATCAGCATTAACATTCGATTTTGAATTATTTTCCACAGCTCAAGATCGATGGTTGGAAATTAGTTCTGCATCAAATTTTGAAACGTTTCAAGCAAATAGATTGAAATTACGTTTTAAAAACAGCGAAGGGAAAAGCGAATTAGCACACACTTTAAATGGAAGTTCTTTAGCTTTACCAAGAGTTTTAGCTGGAATTTTAGAAAACTATCAAACAGAAAAGGGCATTGTTATTCCAAAAGTTTTAGTGCCTTATTGTGGTTTTAGCTTAATAGATTAACTTTTTAGTAAACAGTATTCAGTCGCAGTTTTCAGTAAGCAAGTTTGTGGGGATTTAATCTTTCAAAAAAAGATAAAATTCACACAAAAGTTTCTAAAAAATATTTTTTTTTAGAAAAAGAGTGGAAATTTTCCCCTTTGGGGAAATGTCTGAAAGACAAAGGGGCTTTTAATTCGCAATTACAGCCACCATTAATCTTTTGTATTTGTTCATTTCTAAAAGAGCATTTAAGTACGCACTAATTTGTCCTTTTCGCATACACTCAATTGAACGTTGTTTTGCATTTTCGTATTTGTTCGTTAAATCGATCATAATAGTAGTTTTTGATTAGTTATTTTACACTATAGACAATTTCCATGCCAAATTGTTACAAGGAAATCATTTAAATAACATTGGTTTAATAATATTTTAACATATTTCTTAATTATCTTTGATTCTTATGAAGAATTTTTTTTTAATAATTTTTCTGATAATTAGCAACTTTTCCTTTGCTCAAGAAGTTCAAATGGAAAATGATCAGAATACTTTTTTTTTAGCAGAAACTTACTATAGAGAAGGAGAATATGAAAAAGCTACTCAAATTTATAAAAAATTATACGATAAAAGTTCTTTTAACACAAGTTATTTAACGCGCTTAATTTCTTGCTATCAAGAAACCGATAAATTTTTAATAGCAGAAAATTTGCTAAAAGCACGTATTGAAAAAAATCCTTCTCAAACTTTTTTATATGTTTACTTAGGATATAATTTCGAAAAACAACAGCTAAATGAACTTGCCAAAACAAACTACGAAAAAGCCATAAATTCTTTACATGAAAATGCTAGTTATGCTGGTATTATTGGGCGTCTTTTTAAAGAATACAATCTTTTAAGTTATGCTATTTTAGCTTACGAAAAAGCAATGGAAGCTAACGAAAATGCTGATTATAATTTTCAAATTGCACAGATTTATGGTGAGCAAGGTGAGTACAAACAAATGTTTGAATCGTATATTAATTTGGTTGATAAAAACGAAAGCTACCTCAACTTAGTCCAAAGATACGCAAGCAGGTATATTACTGATGACCCAGAAAGTGAAACTAATATTTTGTTCAGAAAAACACTTTTAAGAAAGGCTGCAAGCAACCCAAAAAACGAATGGAATATTCTTTTAAGCTGGTTATTTGCACAACAAAAAGATTATGGAAAAGCTTTAATTCAAGAAAAAGCTTTGTATCAAAGAAATTCGGGTGATTTAGTAGAAATTTTTAGTTTAGGTAAGATTGCTTTCCAGAATAAAGACTATCAAACTGCAAAAGAATGTTTTACTTTTATTGATGAAAAATCTCTTTTAAAAGAAGAAAAAATTGATGCTAACTTGTATTTGGCAAAAATTGCTGTTGCTACGAAAAACCCTGAAACAGAAACGCTTTTTCAAAATTTATTTACCAAATTTGGCAAAAGCCCGCAAACAATAGAGTTGCAAGTTGCATACGCAGATTTTTTAACCTTTACCAAAAACGAACCTTTACAAGCAAGTAGTGTTTTAGAGGAAGCTTTAACCTATTCCCAATCTAAATTTGATGAAGGTAGGATTAAATTAAAATTAGGCGAAGTTTTAGTTTTTAGAGGATTGTTTAACAAAGCATTGATTTATTTTTCGCAAATTCAAACACAATTAAAAGGCTCTGAAATTGCACAACAAGCTCGTTTTAAAGTAGCACAAACTAGCTATTTTAAGGGCGATTTTGATTGGGCAAAAGCACAATTAAAAGTTTTAAAAGGTTCAACTACACAATTAATTGCTAATGATGCAGTCGATTTATTTTTAAGAATTACAGATAATGAACCTGTAGATTCCATTCCTTCTGGTTTAAAACAATTGGCAAAAGCAGAATTGTTTGCGTATCAAAATAAAAACGAAGATGCTTTAGAGGAACTTGCAAATCTTTTATCGCCTAAAAAACAAAATACAGAAGAATTTTTGACAGAAGGTTTAGCTGTTTCTGGAATAGCAATTCCTGGTGAAGTTATTTATGATGATGTTTTGTTTTTACAGGCAAAACTATTCATCAAACAAGAAAAATATGATGATGCAATTACAAGCCTAGAGAAAATTATTGCAGCAGATAACCAAGGTTTTTTAACAGATGATGTTTATTATTTAATGGCAGAAACTTATAACGAAAACTTAAATGACATTGAAAAAGCAAAAGAGTATTATCAAAAAATAATTTTTGACCATCCATCAAGTATTTATTTGGTTGATGCTAGAAAAAAATTTAGAAAATTGAGAGGAGATAGTATTTAGTAAACAGTTTTCAGTATCAGTTTCAGTAAAAATTGAAACAATTACACATTTAAACAAATAAACGATTACACAACATAAATGTACATATACAACGTAACAATTAATATAGACAATGCTGTTCATGATGAATGGTTAACATGGATGGAAACTCATATTTTAGAGGTTTTAAATACAGGGAAGTTTATTTCGGCTAAATTCACACAAGTTTTGGTGGAAGAAGAAATGGGTGGCAAAACATATTCTGTGCAATACACAGCAAATACAAAAGAAGATTTGCAAGATTATTATAAAGAAGATGCAGAAGGTTTAAGAGTAAAAAGCTTACAAAAATTCGGAGATAAAATGCTTGCTTTTAGAACAGAATTAAAACTGGTTAAAGAGTTCTACCCAACTGCAAATAACAATTAAAAATGAAGAAATTTTTATACAGAAATAGAAATGTAGTTTTGGGTTTAGCACTCTTATTAATTATTTCTGGAGCCTACACAGGATATCTTTTTTACGGAACAGAACCTCATGAAACCACTGGTGGTTTTCTTTGCGGAATTGGTTTTGGGATATTGCTTATTTATTTTTCTATAAAGAATTAAGTTCTTAAAAATCGCTTTTAAATCATCTTTTATAGCATTTGAGTTATTAAATATTTTCACATAATCGTTACTTTGTAAAAACGAAAAAAATGAAAAATTTAATACTATTAATTCTTACAGCATTATTTTTAAGCTGTGGAGCAAAAAAACTAGTAACATCTAAAGAAAAAAGATTTGAAGGCAACTGGTATTTAGAAAAAATAACCTACAATATAGATGCTAATTATAATGTAACGTTGTTTGATGACGCCTCTAAATATTGTTTTGAAGGCAGTAGCTGGAAATTTTTAAGAGATAACAAATCTGGTAATTATGTAATTAACAAAACATCTTGCGAAACTCAGGTAAGAGATTTCAAATATATTATTGGTAATGAAGATGATGCAACAGGCTTTTATAATTTAACTTTAACTCCAATTAATGGGAATACAAGCAAATCTTATAACTTATTCTTAAAAGATTTAGACATGTCTTCTATGAAATGGCAAGAAAGCAGAACCATAGATGGTGTAGAATTTACGATAGAAATGAGATTCAAAAAGTTCGAATAATGTAACTTTAAAAGAGTCCAGTATTTTACGACTATCTATAATTTGTCAATTTTATATTTTAACCTCAAAAAAACTCATTATTTAAACTTCATTTTTAAATCTTGATGTCATTGGAAATTTGGATATTTTTAACTGTACATTTGTGCAAAATGTAACAAAAAGTAAATTCTATGTCTGTAAAAGCAAAAAAACATTTAGGTCAACATTTTTTAACAGATGAAACCATTGCAAAAGATATTGCAGATGCTTTAACAGAAGTTGGTTATAATCATGTATTAGAAATTGGTCCTGGAATGGGTGTTTTGACAAAATACATCTTACAGAAAAAACCAAAAGTTACTGTTTTTGAGTTAGACAGAGAATCTGTAGCGTATTTAAAAGATGTGTTTCCCATTGAAAATATCAACCTAAATACATCCAAAGAAAAATTCGAAATTATTGAAGGCGACTTTTTAAAGAAAGATATTCAAGAAATTTTTAAGAAAGAACAAGTAGCCATTATTGGTAATTTTCCATATAATATTTCTACGCAAATTGTTTTTAAAGCGATAGAAAACAGAGAATTTGTTCCTGAATTTGCAGGTATGTTTCAAAAAGAAGTTGCGATGCGAATTGCTGAAAAAGAAGGCTCTAAAGTATATGGAATTTTATCTGTTTTAACACAAGCTTTTTTTGATGTAGAATACTTATTTACAGTACCACCAACTGTTTTTAATCCACCACCAAAAGTAGATTCTGGCGTAATTCGTTTCATCAGAAAAAAAGATTATTCGTTACCTGTAGATGAAAAACTATTTTTTAGAGTTGTAAAAACGGCCTTTAATCAACGTAGAAAAATGTTACGTTCTAGTTTAAAATCTTTCAATCTTTCGGATTCTTTAAAGGAAGAACCTATCTTTGCAAAACGACCAGAACAATTATCAGTTCAAGAGTTTATTTCACTCACGCAAAAACTAGCAAAAGATGCCATTTGAAATCACAGACGACTTTCTAGATAACCTTTCCATACTTATTGCCAAAGACCAATCAAAAGAGATTACAGCTTTATTTGAGGACGTTCATTTTGCTGATATTGCAGAGGTTTTAGACGAGTTAGATTTTGATGAAGCCATTTACATCATTAAACTTTTAGACAGCGAAAAAACATCTGAAATCCTAACAGAATTAGAAGATGATATTCGAGAGAAAATTCTTGACAATTTATCCGCTCAAGAAATTGCAGATGAAATTGGTGAAATGGATTCTGATGATGCAGCAGATATTATTGGAGAACTTTCCATTGAGCGTCAAAAACGAGTTATAAATGCGTTAGAAGATGATACTCTTAAAGCAGATATAAAAGAACTTTTATCGTACGAAGATAATACTGCAGGTGCTTTAATGGCAAAAGAGCTTGTAAAAGTGTATGAAACTTGGACAGTTGCAGGTTGTATGCGTAGAATTCGTGGGCAAGCAGCAGAAGTAACCAGAGTGCATTCCATTTACGTAGTTGACAAAGAAGATAAACTAGTTGGACGTTTGTCTTTAAAAGATTTAATAATCGCAAAATCCGATCAAAAAATAGCAGATATTTCTAAAGATTCTGTAGATTCCGTAAATGTAGATGAAGATGATGAAGAGATTGCCAAAATTATGGCAAAATACGATTTGGAAGCCATTCCTGTTGTAGATGATAACAACGTTTTAGTAGGTAGAATTACTATTGATGATATTGTTGATGTTATTAGAGATGAAGCTGATAAAGATTACCAAATGGCTGCAGGTTTCTCTCAAGATGTGGAAGTAAATGATACCATTTGGGAATTGACAAAAGCACGTTTACCTTGGCTAATTTTAGCACTTTTTGGTGGTTTTATTTCGGTTTCTGTACTGGGTAGTTTCGATTCTGCTATGGGTACTTATCCAGAACTTTTCTTTTTTACACCCTTAATTGCAGCAATGGCTGGTAATGTTGGTGTACAATCTTCTGCAATTATTGTGCAAGGTTTAGCAAACGATAGTTTGCGAGGTTCGCTTTTTAAACGACTTTTAAAAGAAATTTTACAAGGATTGTTAAACGGATTTGTTTTAGCAGCGCTATTAATGTCTGCAGGAATGTTATTTCTAGGTTTTAAATTAGATTTAGGAATTACAGTCGCAGCTTCTTTGGTTTCTGTTATTGTAATTGCCTCAATTATTGGTACTTTTATTCCGATTATTTTGGCAAAAAGAGGTGTAGATCCTGCATTAGCAACTGGTCCATTTATCACCACAAGCAACGATATTTTAGGAATTTTAATCTATTTTTCTATTGCTAAATTGGTGTTAGGTTTTTAGGGTTTTTTGAATAAAATTAATATTCTAAAGGTTCTTTTTTAGCATGCTTAACTCTTAAAATATAAACTTCTTTTTCTTCAACTAAATAAGAAATTCTATAAGAATGTTTTTGAAATGCCCTAACGTTCCCTTTATTATTAAGCTTTAAAGAATCTAATTTGTAAATTTCTGAATTTGTAGATAGTATTAAAACAGATTCATAAACTTCAGTAATCACTCTAGAGGTAATTTCTAAAGATTTAGACTCTTCTAAAAGTTCTAAAAAACAAGTGTGTAGATTTGCTTCTGCAAAATTAGTCCAAATTATTTTTTTGACCATTGCTTTAATTTTTCTCCTAAATTTTCGTGAGAAATTACAGCTCCTTCTTCAACTTGTCTTAAAGATGTTTCAATTTCAGTATTATATTGTTTTACATCAATTCTATCTAAAGACGTTTTCTTTCTTTTTTCTAAAAGATCTTTTATCGATTTTATCAAATCTACATCTTTAACCTCCTCAAGTTCTTTATGTATCCATTTTAAATCTGCCTGTAAATCCATAAACCTTTATTTTTCAATCAAATATACAACTTATCAAATTTAAATCTTCAACTTCACAAACAAATCCCAAATAACAACACCTGTAGTTACAGAAATATTCAAGGAATGTTTGGTGCCCAATTGCGGAATTTCAATACAAAAATCGCTTGCATTTACCACTGCTTGCTGCACACCTTTTACTTCATTTCCCATCACAACTGCATACTTTGTGTCTTTTTCTGGGTAAAAAGTATCTAATTTGGTCGAGTTTTCAGCTTGCTCAATAGCCAAAACTTTTACGTTATCTTTTTTTAATTTTTGAACTAATTCAAGCGTACTTTCAGCATATTCCCATTCCACAGATTCAGTTGCACCCAAAGCTGTTTTATGAATATCTTTATTGGGTGGAGTTGCACAAATGCCACATAAATAGATTTTTTCAATCAAAAAAGCATCCGAAGTTCTAAAGACAGAACCAATATTATTTAAACTTCTAACGTTATCTAAAACGATTATTAAAGGTGTTTTTTTAACAGCTTTAAATTCATCAACCGAAATTCTACCTAACTCGTTATTTTTTAATTTTCTCATTTTTAGTCTTTAGCTTTTAGTCTTTAGACCTTAGAAAACTCAGTTGAAAACTAACAACTAAAAACTAACGACTAACAACTTTTTTCTATCTTCGCAAAACTAATTGAAAAATTCCTAACCTTGGCAAAATCAAAAGTAAAAAAGGTAACTCCTTTAATGAAACAATACAATGCTATCAAGAAAAAATATCCTGATGCTATGTTGCTTTTTCGTGTGGGAGATTTCTATGAAACTTTTGGAGAAGATGCCAAAAAAGCGGCTGGAGTTTTAGGAATTACGCTTACAAAACGTGGAGCTGGTTCAGATTCTGAAACTGCTTTGGCTGGTTTTCCTCATCATTCTTTAAATACCTATTTGCCAAAGTTGGTAAAAGCTGGAATGCGTGTCGCGATTTGCGATCAGTTAGAAGATCCAAAAATGACAAAAACCATTGTAAAACGTGGTGTTACAGAATTGGTTACGCCTGGAGTTTCTTTAAACGACGAAGTTTTACAAAGCAAAACCAACAACTTTTTAGCAGCTGTTCATTTCGATAAAAAACAATTAGGAATTTCTTTTCTCGATGTTTCTACAGGCGAATATTTAGTGGCTCAAGGAAATGCAGAATACATAGATAAATTGTTGCAAAACTTCTCTCCAAGTGAAGTTTTAGTCCAAAAGCAACACAAACAGCAATTTTTAGAGCTTTTTGAAAATAGATATTATACATTTTATTTAGACGATTGGGTTTTTCAAAAGGAATATGCAAACGAAACATTACACAATCATTTTGAAGTAAAAAGTTTAAAAGGTTTTGGAATTCACGAAGTCAAAAACGGAATTATTGCTGCTGGTGCTGTATTGTATTATTTATCAGAAACGCAACACAATCAGTTAAAACACATCCAAAATATTAGCAGAATTGCAGAAGACAATTATGTTTGGATGGATAGGTTTACAGTAAGAAATTTGGAATTATACAACCCAAATTCTGTAAACGCTGTAACACTTTTAGATGTGATTGACAAAACCATTTCGCCTATGGGTGGGCGATTGTTAAAACGCTGGTTGGCTTTGCCTTTAAAGAATATTGATGAGATTCAAAATCGTCATGAATTGGTCAAATTTTTTATCAATTCTAATGATTTTTCAAAGACAGTTACTTATCAACTAAAACAAATATCAGATTTAGAAAGATTGATTTCTAAAGTGGCAACTGGTAAAGCTTCGCCAAGAGAAATTGTATTGTTAAAAGATTCTTTAAAAGCAATTTTACCGATAAAAAGTGCATCAGAAAAAAGTAAAAACAAAACGGTTCAAGAACTTGGGAAACAATTACATACTTGTGAAGTTTTAATCACAAAAATTACAGAAACATTATTTGATGATGCTCCTGTAAACATCAATAAAGGAAATGCAATTGCCAATAATGTACATCAAGAATTAGACGATTTACGTGCAATTTCATCATCTGGAAAACAATATTTAGATGATATGCTAGCTCGTGAAACTGAAGCAACAGGAATTAGCAGTTTAAAAATAGCTTTCAACAACGTTTTTGGTTATTATATTGAAGTTCGAAATACACATAAAGATAAAGTTCCAACAGAATGGATTCGTAAACAAACTTTAGTTTCTGCTGAAAGATACATTACTGAAGAACTCAAAGAATACGAAACTAAAATTTTAGGTGCAGAAGAAAAAATTGCCAAATTAGAGCAAGAAATTTTCTCAAAATTGTTGCAATATATCATTCAATTTGTAGATGTTGTGCAAGAAAATGCGCAAATTATTTCAAAAATTGATTGTTTATTATCCTTTTCTGTTTTAGCAATCGACAACAATTATGTTCGTCCAATTATGGATGAAAGCACAGATTTGGACATCAAAAATGGAAGACATCCTGTTATAGAAAAGCAGCTTCCAATTGATCAAACGTATATTGCAAACGATGTTGTATTGAATAGAAATCAACAACAAATTATTATGATTACTGGACCAAACATGTCTGGTAAATCTGCCATTTTAAGACAAACTGCTCTCATTGTTTTATTAGCACAAATGGGAAGTTATGTGCCTGCTCAAAATGCAAAAATTGGGATTGTAGACAAGATTTTTACAAGAGTTGGTGCCAGTGATAATATTTCTATGGGCGAATCTACATTTATGGTAGAAATGAATGAAACAGCATCCATCTTAAATAATGTTTCTGAGCGCAGTTTAATTTTATTAGATGAAATTGGTAGAGGAACCTCTACTTATGATGGAATTTCGATTGCTTGGGCAATTTCTGAGTTCTTACACGAACACCCAACCAAAGCAAAAACATTATTTGCCACTCATTATCACGAATTGAATGAAATGACAACCACTTTTGAGCGAATCAAAAACTTTAATGTATCTGTAAAGGAGTTAGAAGACAACATTATTTTCTTGCGTAAATTGGTTTCTGGAGGCTCAAATCATAGTTTTGGTATTCACGTTGCAAAATTAGCAGGAATGCCAAATATGGTGATTCATAGAGCGAATAAAATACTATCACAATTAGAAAAAAATAATAAAAACGATGAAGTAAAGGACGTTTTAAAACAAACACAACACGAAGAAATGCAACTCAGTTTTTTTCAGTTAGATGATCCTTTATTAGAAAATATTCGTGAAGAAATTTTAGCAACAAATATTGATACATTAACACCTATTGAAGCTTTGATGAAATTGAACGAAATTAAAAGGATGTTGTTGAAAAAGTAAGGTTTGTGTATAACAAAAGTTACGTAGTTTAAGCACTAAAACTAGCAAATAAAAACCAACCAAAAATGTTCGTGAGGACCTTCGTACGTTGGCTTTTATTAGTAATTTTTTTTATACATTGTTGTAGGCAGTTATTTATCAAACAAGCCTTTTTAAACACATAAGTGTAATACATTAATTTTTTACAATAAAGATAAGAAAATCACTTATTTTTTTACTCTAAAACAAAGTTTACATTTATTGTCTAAATAACTTTAAAAACATCTATACAAAACAAAATTAACTTTTTTGCTTGTATGGTAAGTGTTTAAGGATAATTTCGTATTCTCTTTTTGAATTTTTTACTTTTCTCATTTTAAATCTTGCCTTTGCGCCTTTTTTTAAACCAAAATTTTCATTCAAATCAGTCCAAACTCTTACAAATAGAATATCAGGATTATTTTTTAATGAATTGTATATGTAATCCCAATCTTCTTTAATTTCTCCTTTTGAAATATCAGTATTCAAAAACACCAAAATCTTATACTTGTATTCATTTAAATCAATATTTTTTGTTAATTGAACTTTAGATATAATAGTATCAAAACTTCCTAAAAGACTTTCTATTTGAATATCTGTATTACCCTGATTACATATTTCGTAATTATCTACAATGCTACTATTTTTTAAAGTATCTAGCTGATTGATAGAGCAGTATTCTTCCCCATTGTAACAAAGAAGACTGTCTTTTTGATCATAAACATATGTTCGATATGCTATAGAAAAAGCAATAAAAGTTTTAATATCTTTATCAGTTAATGTGTTTTTTAATTGTGCATCAATTATATTTTCTTCCTTTGGTAAAACAGCAATATTATCCTCTATTTGACTTTGTGTATATACATTTAGATCAGGTAACCCAACCATTAATTTCATTACTGAACCACAAGAAATAAATAGAAAAATTGAGCTGTATAATAGAATACAGCTCAATAAATTAGAAGTTTTATTATTCATCATTTAGTCTTTTCCAGTCGATTTTTGTAATAAATTCAAATATATAATAATTTTCTTTAGTATTAATGTATTGATTGGCAATGGCCTCTCGTGTATCGTAATTGAATTCATCATAATCATTATTGCTGCCTTTTGGGCTAACTTTAATTTTAACGGTTGCAGAACCACCACATCTAAAGCCTATACCGCATTTACAATCTCCTTGACATTTTGCTGGATTTTCTCTTGGATTTAACCTTGCAATTTTAAATTTTACATTAACACTTACTTCTTTGATTTCTGGATCATCATCAGATTTTAATAGTGCTTCATCTTCAAAACTATAACCAGGTAAAATTGGAACATAATATTTGTTTTCTTCGATGTCAATAAATGATTTACGAGAATCATCAATTTTTAAATTTGAAACTCCCATTTTTCTTTCGAAATCCGAGTCAAATTCTATTGTTTGTTCCTTTGAAACTAAAATGGTATTGTTAATAATTTCGCTTTGTTTTAAATAATCTATAGGCCCAGACTTTTCACAAGATGTGAGGATGAACATTGTAATTACTAAAAGTTTAAATATTTTCATAAATAATAAATTTTAACTTAAATACTTTTAGGTTGTTAATAAATAGCATTCAAAAAACGCTTGATTTGTTTTGATTTACTGTGAAGTGTTTTAATTATTTAAAACTTCTTCTGATTGGCTTCTTGTTTATTTACATAGGCAAAAGTTTTAGGTAATAAATTATTTGTTCGATTTTTATATTTTTAATTCAGTAAGCATAAGTTTTTCTTTTCTACTTTTTTCATTAAGATAATTACTTTCTAATTGCATACAACTCGTTATATAGTAACTTTTATTACGTATATCACCTATTAATTTTAGATAATAGGTTTTTATAAATTCGCTATATGATTATTTTAATTAATAATATTAGCAACAATTTTTTTAGGCTTTCAATTTTCTATAAATTCTGTTTTTCAGAATGTAAACTTGTCTACCTATAATTAACGACTTTTTATAGCTTTCACATATTTTGACAACCAAGATAAATTGCTGTTTCTTTTACCTTTTAAATATTTACAATTTTTGCTTTTATAAATTTAAAAGATAAAAACGCGCTTGTCAATCCCCCTAAAGGGGGATATTTCACATCCCTCTTTAGGGGGTGACGTATCCTCCTTAAGGGGGAGATAAAAAACATAAAATATTGGTTTATAGTTATTTAAAAAATTGATGGTTTTAGATGCCAAAAATATAGAAATGCGTTAATTTTTTTTGAAACATTAATTTTTAAAAAACTTCTATAAAAAAATAAAACCTAAAAGCACAAGGCTTTTAGGTTTTAGATTCTAGGGGTAGTTGAATTGGTTTTCTTCTAAATAGTCCTTTTTAAATCTAATAATTTGTTGGTAGCATTTAAATAAGCATTGTAAATAGCTTCGTACTTAATAAGTTCTTCAAAACTATAAGGTGCTTTTTCTAAACTTCCAATAATTTTGTCGCCATTTGCTATTTCAGAAGGTGTAAAACCATCTATAGCATCATGATGACCAATAGCAATAGAACCTTCAAATTTATTAATTTGTAAGTTTTCTACTGCCAATAAACTTTTATTTCCAGAAGCCCTATCTATAAGATATACTTTTGCATTAATGTTGTTAGCTCCTCTAACCTTTTTTACAATGTTTGTTTCTACATAAAACATAACATCAGAAGAAGGTCTGCACTCAAACTGTTGTTTGGATAGCATGTCTACTACATTAATGGCTTCTAAATTTAAACTTGTTTTTGGTAAAGTTGTTGTTTTTGTGCTAAAAGCAAATATACCAATTAGCACCACAGCTAGCGCTGCGATTTTTTTAAGGGATTTCATTATGTGGGGTTTTTTAGGGTTATTAAAAGCAAAGTTAAACCTTTTTATGACATTTACAAGTTTCTTGAAATAAAAATTTAGTTATTAACAAAAAAAAAGTAAAATTATAAAAGACTTAAACACAAAAGACTACGCTTAAATATTTGTTATAACCTTTTTTTAAACTAAAAAAATAACATAAAAAAAGTACATTTTTTAGGATAATTTTTGAATACATTTACTAGAATAACTATTACCTTTGTATTATTATGAATACTACTATTTTATTTATTGGTGGCCCAGAGATTTTTATAATCATGTTAATTGTGGTGATGGTTTTTGGCGCGGATAAAATTCCTGAGATTGCAAGAGGTTTAGGAAAAGGAATGCGTCAAGTAAAAGATGCAACAAATGATATTAAAAGAGAAATTAACGATAGCTCTAAAAAGCATGGTTTAGAGACAGATATTAGTAAAGACATTAAAAAAGAAGTTGATAGTGTTAAAGATAAAATCGACGATTTAACTGGCCCAATTAAAAGACAGTTTTAATTTTTGTATCTAAAATTTTACTCTACTTATTGTTAAACCATCTCTTATTGGCAGTAAAACTGTTTCTAAACGATTATCTGTATTTAAAAGCTTATTATATTCCAGTAATACTTTTGTATCAATATCTTTTGGATCTAACTCCGCTACAATTTTACCACTCCAAAGTACATTATCAGATAAAATAATACCTCCTGGTTTCATTTTATCAATTATTTGATGAAAATAATTGATATAATTAGATTTATCTGCATCCATAAAAACCAAATCGAATTGCTCTTTTATGGTAGGAATAATTTCTAAAGCATTGCCAACTTTTTGTATAATTTGATGTCTGAATCCAGATTTCTCGAAATACTTATTTTGTAATGTTTCTAATTCTTCGTTTTTATCAATGGTAATTATTTTTCCTTCGGATGATAATCCTTCAGCAAAACACAATGCAGAATACCCTGTATAAGTGCCTATTTCTAAAATAACTTTCGGTTGTATTAATTTTGAAAGCATTGATAAAATTCTCCCTTGAAAAGCACCACTTAACATTCTTGGATTTAAAACTTTTTGCCAAGTTTCCTTGCTTAATTCCTGTAAAATTTTGGGCTCTTGTTGTGAATGTTCCACAACATAATCGTCTATTTTTTCTGGTAAAAAATGCATATTCTGTCTGGTTGAGCGCAGTCGAAACCTACTTCATAGTTTATAAATAAACTTGGACTACTATTAAGAAGGCAAAATTAAAATAAAAAAACAGAATTTACATTTCTATAAACGCTGTTTGTATATAAGAAAAATTAAAAAAATGTAGCTTTAAAAACTACTTAAATTTTATACTCTTATCTTTTTAAATTCCACAGCTAATTTTTCTTTGTCTGCTTCTGATAACTTTTTTTTATTTTTTTTGCAGTCGGCAGCTATTACTCTAAAAAAAAGCGACATTTTTTTATTGTGAATGGAATACAGCTTGCAAACTTTACATTGTAAAAAATGCCATTTTAACTTTAGAATTTCTGTAAATGAAGCTTCTTTATACTGACTTTTATCACAGATAGTTGTAGCTTCATCACAAGTAATGTTGAATTTTTTAAACATCTCTTAATTATTAAACCAGTTATCTTCCATGCACTTTCTTAGTTGAGTTCTAGCTCTATGAATAATAACCCATAAATTGGACGAAGTTATATCTAACTCCTTACAAATTTCTTCAGTCTCAAATTCTTGAATGGTTTTCATTCTAAAAACCAATGCGTATTTTTCTGGTAAATTATCAATACAAATATCCAATTGAGTTTTTAATTCTTGGTTTTCTATATCTTTTTCGGTTTTATTAATCCAATTTTGTGGCACGCGTTCTTCAATCCAACTTCCTTCGTTTTCGCCATCATTATAAAAATTCATTCTTACTTCAGCCTTGCCTTTTTTAGAATTTATTTTTCTGTAATAGTCTATTACTTTTCTTTTTAAAATGGATACAAGCCATGTTCTTTCTGTAGATTTTCCTTGAAAATTTTTCGCAGATTTTAAGCCAGCAAAGAAAGTATCTTGCACTAAGTCTTTGGCAATGTCACTGTTATTAACTCGAACAACAGCATAATTAAATAGGTAATCTGCGTAATTATCAATCCAAGTATCAGGATTCAAAGTAATTTCTTCTTTAGGCATTTTAGATTTTAAAGAAATCAAATATAACGTTAATTTTTTTCTTTTAATGCGTTACAACTGTCTCTTCTTCTCATGTCTACCAAAAAAATAATTTCCCATTCATTATTGTTATAAAATAATTGAAAAGAATTGGCTCCACAATGACTAAAATTTCCATTTACATAAAACTCATAAGGTGTCCAAACTGATGCTAAATTGCCATCAACCTTAATATTATAAGAAAGTAATTTTTCAAAATAAATATTTTCTGGTTTTTTATTAGCAACAGAACTCAACAAGGTTGCTGCTGGTTCTGTTTTTAAAATTCTTAACCCCTTTTTATCTGTAGATGTTGTTTGAATTTTTACTTCCTTGTGCAGTGTACTTTTCATTAATGTACTATCTCCTTTATGCAGTGCTTCAAAAAAAGTTTCAATTACTTTTTTAACTTTAAATTCACTGGTTTTAATATCATATGCTTGCGTATTTTTTTGAGCCACTAATGTTACCGAAAACATAACCGAGCATAAAAGCAGTATAAATCTTATCATAAAGTATGGTTTATAAAAGATAAAACTACAAAAAAGTAATGACTCCATAAATTTAAACCAAACTTACAATCTATGAATCAACAAAAAATCTATTGATATTTCTTACATTTACGTTCATAAAAAATAAAAAAATATGTCTGTAGCTAAAAAACAGTACAAAAGAGTTACTGTAAAATCTTTGGTAGAAATGAAAGCAAATGGAGAAAAAATTTCCATGTTAACTGCTTACGATTATACCATGGCTAAAATATTAGATGGTGCAGGATTGGATGTACTTTTAGTGGGCGATTCTGCCTCGAATGTAATGGCTGGTCATGAAACTACCCTGCCAATTACTTTAGATCAAATGATTTATCATGCCAGTTCAGTTGTTAGAGCCATAGATCGTTCTTTGGTGGTGGTAGATTTACCTTTTGGTAGTTACCAATCTGATCCTAAAGAAGCGTTGCGTTCTGCCATTAGAATCATGAAAGAAAGTGGTGGACACTCCATAAAATTAGAAGGTGGTAGAGAAATTAAAGAATCGATAAAACGTATTTTAAATGCAGGAATTCCTGTTATGGGTCATTTAGGTTTAACACCACAATCTATTTATAAGTTTGGTACTTATACAGTTAGAGCAAAAGAAGAAGAGGAAGCAGAAAAATTAATGGACGATGCTTTATTACTAGAAAGATTGGGTTGTTTTGCCATCGTTTTAGAAAAAGTACCTGCAAAATTGGCTAAAAAAGTGGCAGATGCTTTAACAATTCCTGTAATAGGAATTGGAGCAGGAAATGGTGTTGATGGGCAAGTTTTAGTAACCCATGATATGATTGGAATGACGCATGAATTTAACCCTCGTTTTTTACGTAGATATTTAGATTTATATGCTGATATGACTGGTGCTTTTGAAAGTTATGTTGCTGATGTAAAAAGTAAAGATTTCCCTAATGAAGAAGAACAATATTAAAATAGTCTTAAAATATATCTCTGATATTTCAATTGTTTCTTTTGGTATCTTGTATATTATTGACAGACTTTTTGATGTGGAGATTAGCGAGAATGACGATGTAAAACATATTTTAATTTTAATCTATGTAGCCTCTACAATAATTTATCAAAAAATGGAACTTAAAGATAAAAATGCTAAAATTAAAAAGCTAGAAAGTGAACTCAAAAAAAACAAATGATAAAAGGATTATTTGAAACACATATTGAAGTTCAAAATTTAGAAAATGCCATTGATTTTTATCAAAACACGCTTGGTTTAGAGCTATGCAGAACAAAAGATGATAGAAGACTAGCTTTTTTCTGGGTAGGAAACACAAAACAACAAATGTTAGGTTTGTGGGAAAAAGCTGATGGCGATATTGCTAAAAGACATTTTGCATTTGAATGCGAACCTGATTGGATTATAAATGAGTCCGTTAACTTTTTAAAAAGCAAAAATTTAAGTTGTAGAAATTTCTTAAATGATGGCTCAGAAAAACCTATGGTTTTTGCTTGGATGCCAGCAATTTCTATTTATTTTGATGATCCTGATGGAAATTATCTAGAATTTATTGGGATTCTTAATGGAACTGCAAGACCCGAAAAAGGAATTATTTCTTACGATGAATTTATTGAATTAGAAAAAAAATGAAAATTCTACATTTAGATACAAATCACAAACTTTTAATAAATCAATTAGACGATTTAGGTTTTATAAATGATGAAGATTATACATCTTCAAAACAAGAAATTGAAGCCAAAATTCATAATTATGATGGTTTTATTATAAGAAGTCGTTTTAAGATTGATAAACATTTTTTGGACAAAGCAACCAATTTAAAATTTATTGGAAGAGTTGGTGCTGGTTTAGAAAACATTGATTGTGAATATGCTACATCAAAAAAAATAGCATTAATTGCAGCTCCAGAAGGCAATAGAAACGCTGTTGGCGAACATTCTTTAGCCATGCTTTTATCGCTTTTTAACAAACTAAACAAAGCTGATAAGGAAGTTAGAAATGGAAAATGGTTACGTGAAGAAAACAGAGGTTTAGAATTAGATGGAAAAACTGTAGGTTTAATTGGTTATGGAAATATGGGAAAATCTTTTGCAAAAAAACTACATGGTTTTGATGTTAAAGTGCTTTGTTATGACATAAAACCCAATGTTGGTGATGAAAATTGTACTCAAGTATCTCTTAAAGAATTACAAGAAAAATGCGATGTTCTAAGCTTGCATACTCCAGAAACCGAACTAACTATAAACATGATTAACTCAGCGTTTATAAACAGTTTTAAAGAGTCTTTCTGGTTGATAAATACTGCACGTGGAACATCTGTAGTTACCAAAGATTTGGTGGCAGCATTAAAATCGGATAAAATTTTAGGTGCTGGTTTAGACGTTTTAGAATATGAAAAATCATCTTTTGAAAACCTTTTTTCTGATAATAGTTTGCCAAAAGCTTTTGAATTTTTAATTCAATCTGAAAATGTAATTTTATCTCCACATGTTGCTGGTTGGACTTTAGAAAGTAAAGAAAAATTAGCACAAACGATTGTCGATAAAATAAAAGCAAAATTTTGTTAACTTACTGGTTTTAAAATAGCAACTAAAAAAGATATAAAATGACTTACGAAGCAAATTCACCTGAAGAATATATAGCACAAATTCCTGAAGAAAGGCAACAGGCTTTTCAGAAATTGAGAAAAACAATTGCAGATAATTTACCTTCAGGTTTTGAAGAAGGTATGTTATATAAAATGATTGGTTATTATGTTCCATTAAACACTTATCCAGATGGTTATCATTGTCAACCAAATACACCTTTACCATTTATAAATATAGCTTCACAAAAAAACTCTATAAATATTTATCATTCAGGTATTTATGCAAAAAAAGAATTGTTAGATTGGTTTGTGGCAACATACCCTAAACATTGCAAACGCAAATTAGATATGGGTAAAAGTTGCATTCGTTTTAAAAAAATCGATGAAATTCCATACGGTTTAATTGCAGAACTTTGCTCTAAAATGAGTGTAGAAGAATGGATTGAAATTTATGAAACCAATACTAAAAAATAACAGTTTGTCATTTTGAGTGAAGCAAAGCGAAATCGAAAAATCTATAAGAATAATAAGATTTCTCCACAAGGTCGAAATGACAGAAAAATATAAAATTTATAGAATATGAAAAAAAGAGTTACAGGAATTGGTGGTATTTTTTTTAAAAGTGATGATCCAAAGGCATCAAAAGATTGGTACAAAAAACATTTAGGTTTTAATACAGATGATTATGGCTCTACCTTTTGGTGGAAAGACAAACAAGGAAATGATTGCTCTACTCAATGGAGTGCTTTTCCAGAAAAAACCGATTATTTTGAGCCTTCTAAAAAAGACTTTATGTTTAATTACAGAGTCGAAAATTTAGTGGAATTATTAGCTGAACTAAAAAAAGAAGGTGTTACTATTGTAGGAGAAATGCAAGAGTTTGAATACGGAAAATTCGGTTGGATTTTAGATAACGAAGGCAATAAAATTGAACTTTGGGAACCTATTG
The DNA here is from genome assembly GCF_000687935.1 of Polaribacter sp. Hel_I_88. Lineage (NCBI taxonomy): Bacteria > Pseudomonadati > Bacteroidota > Flavobacteriia > Flavobacteriales > Flavobacteriaceae > Polaribacter > Polaribacter sp. Hel_I_88. Next base: position 1,393,820 of record NZ_JHZZ01000001.1, read on the forward strand.
ATGCAGCTTTTAATTAAACACTAAACTTTTTTTAAATTATGAAATTATTATCCAATTACCCAACAGAAGTATTAATTCTACTTTTCTTAATCGTAACTTTTGTACAATCTGGAATCGACAAATTATTAGATTGGAAAGGAAACGTTTCTTTTATTTCAGATCATTTTAAAAACTCGCCTTTAAAAAATAGTGTTCCTTTACTATTAGGTATTATTTTAGTTTTAGAAATCCTTGCAGGAGGATTGATGATTTTTGGAGTATATCAATTATACACTTCAGGTGCAAAAGAAATTGCCTTATTAGGAATTGAGCTTTGTGCTGTCGTTTTAATTTTCTTATTGATTGGACAACGTCTTGCAAAAGATTATGCAGGAGCCATGTCCTTAGCTGTCTATTTTTTGATTACACTCTTTGGTGTTTATTTATTAAATAGCTAAAAATTATTATTATATTTTTTATAATCAATTATATTGATAAAAAAAGCCCTTAAAACTTGCGTTTTAAGGGCTTTTAAAATTTTAAGAAGGTAATTGTATTATATATAGATAAAAAATGAATCTATTCTTTTTAAAATCGATTTTTACTGCTTTTTTAGCACATAAATTAAAGAAGAATACTCATTTGTACTATTTGCGCTCAAATTTGAAGAAAAACCTCTCTGAAAAGATTTTATAGGATTCATTTTTCCAGATTTATATTTTTCGCTTAAAAGAGAAACATAATACGAATCGAATTTCATTGGGAGCGTTTTTTCAACTATCATATCTACTTCAGAAAATAATTTTGAAATTGATGTTTGCGAAAAATGCCACAAATGTCTTGGCACATCAAAAGCAGCCCAATGTTCTCTATAATATTTTGCATCATTACTTTTATAATTAGGAACTGCAATGATTAATCTTCCATTTTCAGAAAGTAAATTTTCTAACTCAGAAATGTATTCTTGTAAATTCTCTACATGTTCTAAAACATGCCAAAGCGTAATCACATCAAACTTACTATTTTTTATTTTTGATAAATTTTCCTGAAGCATTACTCCTTTTTTTGCTGCAATGTTTCTTGCATCAGTATTTGGTTCTGTTCCAAAAACAGTCCAAGAATTATTTTTACAAACGCTTAAAAAATCTCCTGTCCCTGCTCCAACATCTAAAATATTTTTTGTTGATGTTCCAAAAGAATTTATCAACTTTAATTTTCTTTTTAAAGTGATGTTTTTTACAGCTTGGTATACTTTATCTAAAACAGATTTTTTAGAATCGGTATGAGAAATATAATCTTCACTTTTATAATAATCTCCCAAATTTATTGGAACAGGAACTGTAACCAACATATCAAATTCAGTGTTCTTTTTTACTTGATAAACTTCTCCAGAAACTGTGTAATCTTTACACTCTAAAAAAGGCTCTAAATTTTTATAAAAGTCTATTTTTTTATTCATTTATAGTAATACTTAATATTGAATTTTTCTAATTTTTGAATCGATAGAAACACAAATTAGAAAAATATTATTGAAAGAATTATACTTTTTTTGAGTTGTTCCACGAGGAACATTACTATTTTTTTAATAAAATACACAGTCAAAAACTTAATAAAAAACGCAAAAAGAATATTTTTTTTGCGTCTCAAATTCATTTACAAATTAAATTGTTTAACTCTAAAAAACATATAATTTAAAAGAATTATTAAGAATGTTCCACAAGGAACAATTAATATTTTTAAAACAATTTCTTGCTTTTTTGAAGATTCATCTTGACTATATTTACCTTCCCATATACACTAACAACACAGAAATATCACTAGGAGAAACACCACTAATTCTGCTTGCTTGAGATATTGAAGTGGGTTGAATCTTAGTTAACTTCTCTCGTGCTTCAAAAGATAAAGATTGTAATTTTTGATAATTAAAAGCAGCTGGAATTTTTACATTCTCTAACCTATTTAACTTATCTGCATTGTTCTTTTCTTTATCAATATAACCAGAATATTTTAAGTGTATTTCAGCTTGTTCAATCACTTCTTTATCGATAGCATTTTCCTCTAAAAAAGCACTTAATTTCTTAATGTTTTTGAAGTCAGAAAAATCTAATTGAGGTCTTGCAGCAATCTTAAACAACTTCATAGATTGATTAATGAGTGCTAAATTCTTTGCCTCTAAAATAGGATTTATCTCATTTTCTTTAACACTAGTTTCTTCTAAAAACTTAATTAATAAATCTGTTTTGCGTTGCTTTTCAAGAACCCTATCCAAACGTTCTTTAGATGCTAAACCTAATTCATATCCTTTAGGAGTTAGTCTTAAATCTGCATTATCTTGCCTTAATAACGTTCTGTATTCTGCTCTAGATGTAAACATTCTGTAAGGTTCTTCTGTACCTTTAGTAATTAAATCATCTATTAAAACAGCAATGTAAGCTTCGTTTCTTTTTAAGATAAATGGTTCTTTTCCTTGTACTTTTAAAGCCGCATTTACACCAGCCATTAAACCTTGTGCAGCTGCCTCTTCATAACCTGTAGTTCCATTTATTTGTCCTGCAAAAAACAAGTTTTCAATCAACTTCGTTTCTAAAGAATGTTTTAATTGAGTAGGTTGAAAAAAGTCGTATTCAATAGCATATCCATATCTTAAAAACTTTACATTTTCAAAACCTTCTACTGCTCTTATAGCTTTGTCTTGAATGTCTTCTGGTAACGAAGTAGAAAACCCATTTACATACATTTCCACAGTTGACCAACCTTCTGGCTCAATAAACATTTGGTGCCTTTCTTTGGTTGCAAAACGATCTACTTTATCCTCTACAGAAGGACAATATCTTGGTCCTGTAGATTTAATTCTACCATTAAACATTGGCGATCTATCAAAACCTTCACGCAATAAATCGTGTACTTTTTGATTGGTATATGTTAACCAACAAGAACGTTGTTCTGTTAAGTTTTTAGTGATTGGTAAATAAGAAAACTTTTCAGTAATTTCATCTCCTGGCTGCTCAATCATTTTAGAATAATCTAAAGAACGCCCATCCACTCTTGGAGGTGTTCCTGTTTTCATTCTACCAGCTTCAAAACCTTTCGCAACTAAATCTTCTGTAATTCCAGTAGACGCTCCTTCACCTGCTCTACCTCCACCAAAACTTTTATCACCAATATGAATTAATCCATTTAAAAAAGTACCAGCAGTTATGATAACAGTCTTTGCTTTTATCTCTAAACCTAAAGCTGTTTTAACACCAATAATTTTATTTTCATCAAACAATAATCCGTTTACAGAATCTTGATAAAAATCTACATTTTCAGTTTGCTCTAACATGGTTCGCCAACATTCTGCAAACTGCATTCTGTCAGATTGTGCTCTTGGACTCCACATTGCAGGTCCTTTAGACTTGTTTAGCATTTTAAACTGAATAGCTGTCTTATCAGTTACAATTCCACTATAACCTCCTAACGCATCAATTTCCCTTAAAATTTGTCCTTTTGCAATGCCACCCATTGCAGGATTACAACTCATTTGCGCAATATTTTGCAAATTCATTGTAATTAATAATGTGTGTGCACCCATATTTGCAGCAGCAGCAGCAGCCTCACTTCCTGCATGGCCTCCTCCTACTACAATTACGTCGTAAGTTGTTGTAAATAAACTCATTATCTTAATAGTTCCACGTGAAACTTTTATTTTATTAAACTGATTATCAAAACTTTAAAACCGATAAAGCTTTATTTTCTTCTTTTCTCATCACCATTTTTTCATCAGCAGATTTATCTTTTAAACCCATATAATGTAAAACTCCGTGAATCATAACTCTATGTAACTCTTCCTCAAAAGTTACGTTATATTCTTTAGCATTCTCATTAACTCTTTCTACAGATATAAAAATATCTCCATTAATTAAATTCCCTAAAGAATTATCAAAACTGATGATATCTGTAAGTGTATCATGTTGTAAAAATTCAACATTTAGCTTCAATAAATATTCATCATCACAAAAAATATAATTGATTTCACCAAGCTCAAAACCTTTTTCTGAAACTACTTTTTCAATCCAACTTTCTAGTTGAGTTTCATTTTCTAAAACGAACTCAGTTTCATAATTATATGTGATCATAACTAACCTTTCTTAGTGTCAGAAAAGTATTCTCTGACCTTCTTTTTATAATTTTGCTGCAAAGGTAAGGATTGTCTGTTTAATATCTCTATTTGATTGTAAAACTGCTTTTTAAATTCTAGGGCTTTTGCTTTATTCCTTTGATTCTCTATTTGACTCGTGTTTGCATTACGTTTTTCATCTTTGCCTTGCTCTAAAGCAGCCTTTTCTAATTTTAATAATTCGTAGTTTAAATTTTGCATTTTTTGCAGTGTACCAGCATTAAACCCTTTTTCTAAAATTTCATTTTCCAAATCTTCCATGGTTTTTAAAGCCTTTTTTGCATTGCCATTTCCATTCGGATTTCCGTTTTCACTTTCTTTAATCGCATTTTGCAATTCTTGCCTTAATTGCGATTGTTCTTTAAATATTTCATATAATTCTCCATCTAAATCATCATTAGATCCTTCTCCATTTCCTCCAGGTTTTCCATTTTCTCCAGACTTCCCTCCTTTTCCATCTTTTCCTTTCTCACCTTTTTCGCCTTCTTTTCCTTTTTCTCCAGGTTTCTGTCCTTTCTTGTCTCCTTCTTTTTCACCACCTTTTTGCATTCCATCTTTCATCTTTTTGGACAAACCTTGTTGTTTTTTAATTAAATCTGGTAAACTAAAACCGCCACTTTTTCCTTTTTTTCCTTTGCCCATTTTCATTGACATATTATTTTGCATATCATTTAAAATAGTACTTAAATAATCTGCTAAATTATTTGTGGATGTCATTACATAACGTTGATTTGAAAGTCCGTTATTAAATCTGTTTTCAGAAAAATTCTCTAAAGATTGATCTAAATTATAATGCACAGAAGATAAATCGTCTTGAATTTTGGTGGATATTTTTGGCAGACGCATTGCTAAAACATACAAACTATCATCTATATGTTCAAAATAGGTTTTGATTTCGTTTTGCTTTTTTAAATCATTACCAAAGTCAGGATGTGATGTTGATGTTTCACCAAATTTGTCCATTAACTGTTCTTGTTGAAAAGAGAAAATAACTAGGTTTTCTAAAATTTTACGAAGATCCTCTATATTTTCTTCCATAGATTCCCCTTGCATTTCCATCATAGATTTTTGCATTTTTGCACTCATCTCCTTCATCTTTTTAGATGATTTCTTTTGACTACTTTTTGCTTCTTGTTTATTTTCACTTTTTAAATTCTCTTCAGATTTCTTCAACTCTTCATTTACATCTTCTTTTTCTTGATCCACATCTGGCAATTCCATTGGTTCTTTTAACTTCTCATTATCTTGATTTAATTCCTCAAGTTCTTTTGTAATAGCATCAAAATCTTTTTTAACATCTTCTTGTAATTTTAAAGGAACCTCCAAATCATCAGCTAATTTTTCTTGCTTTTTAGACAATTCCTCAATTTTGTTAGCAATTTGCATGGCTTTTTGCTCTACATAAAAACGTTTTACCATTTCTAACATTTTCTCTAAACTACGCTGTTGTTGCTTATTTTGTTGCGCTAATTCCTTGGCTTTTTGTACTAAATCTTCTTTATTTAATTTATCAGCCATTTTCTGAATTTCATCCAACAGCTTTTGTTGCTTATCTAATTTTTTAAGCTCTTTTATGCGTTCTTTTAAATCTTCTTTTTTCTCTTGTAACGTTTTATCTTTCTCCTCTTTTTCGTCTAAATTTTCTTGTAATTTATCCGTTTGTTTTTGCATCATTTCTTTGTATTGTTCTTGACGCTTTATAAAATTTTCTACTTTCTTTTTATCATTAAAATTAATACTCTTTTTATTCTGCAACTCTTGCTGAATATTTTCTAATTGCTCTTGTTGCTTTTGTTGTTTTTGAACAGAGTTTTCTAAATCGTTAATGGTATTTCTTTGTTCTTGCAACAACTCCTCCTCTACTTCATCTTCAGTTTTTTGTCGATAATTAAAAACTTTACTTTTTGCAGATTTATTTCCATTGACTCCATCATTGTCAAAAACCTGAAAATACATTTCGTAATTAACACCTTTTTTTAAATTTAACCCCTCAGGAAATTGATAGAAGAAAGTTTGAATATTTTGTTTAGAAATTTGCAAATTGAATTGTTGCTTACCTTCAATATTTTCTTCATCATAATAAATCAATTTTAAAGAACGCAAACCATAATCATCTGAAATCTGTCCAGCAAATTGTGCAGTTCCACGTGAAATGCTATCAATATTCGAAGTCACAGAAATTATAGGAAACTCATCTTTTACAACATCAACAGAAAACTGTAAATTCTCATAATCTTGCAAATTTTTGTTTGATGACGATATTTGATAGTTCAACGCATTTTTAATTTGCTTTTGATATTCAAAGTTTCCATTAGCTTTATTTGTAAAATTTTCTCTTTTATCATTGTTGATAAACGCCAACTCATCTGTTTGAGAAGTTTGTACGTTCCATGTAATATTTGTGCCTTCAGGAACTGTTAGATTACCAGAATTCTGAATTGTTTCATTTGTTCGGACTAAATAACTAGGATACTTTAAATCCAAAGAAATGTTGTTGATTGTTGGTGTACCTATTATATTTATTTGATAATTTTGAGATTGAACTCCATTGGCTTCAACATAAAAGTTAATGGTTTCTTGCACATCTAAAAACGTATAAGAAAATGAAGCATTACCATTATTTTGTAAAAAATATTGCTGATTATTAAAAATGATTTTAGCTTCATTTGGAATTACTTCTCCAATAGTTTTTACATCAATTTTTATCGATTTTCCTTGAATTACTTGTAAGTTTTTATTGGTTAAAGTAAACAAAAATGGTGCTGGTGGATTATAAGCAGTTCTATGATTTACAACACGTTGTAAACTTTCAGACAAAGAAGCATTACTTACTGTAAATAAGCTTATTACATAAATTAAAATAGGCACAATTGCATATTTTAGATAGGTTGCATTCTCTTTAAAATCAACTGCTTTTACAAACGGAATGGGTTGTAATTCTGCAGATTTTTGGTTGATACTTGCCAGAATTAAGTCTGATTCATCTGCGTTTTCTTTTAACTGTAAAACGTTTAACAATTTGTCTTGAACTTCAGGAAAATGTGCACCAATAATTTTTGAAGATGCTGTAAAAGAAATTCCTTTTCTAAAACCTATCAATTTAAAAATAGGAATTGCTATAAACCTAATAAACAAGAAAACTTCAACAACTATAAAGAGCCAAAATAAAATAGTTCTTGCAGTAGGTTTTAACCATAAAAAATACTCTAAAAAAAGTATAAAAAATAAATACAAAAAGCCTAATGAAAAGAATAAGATTGCTCCTTTTATCAACTCATTTGTATAGTATTTCTGGGTAAACTGATGTAGTTTTTTCTGTATATTTTCGAATTCGCTCATAATCAACAAATAAAAGTACTAATTTTGATAAGATTTTAAAGCAAATATTTGTTAAAACAATTTGTAAGTATTTAAGCCATTAAACAACTAAAAATATTTAAACTAAAAATATGAAATTTAGAACCTTACTATTTTCGCTATTTATAACCTCAACAATTTTCGCTCAAAGTCCTTGGACCAAAGAAAAAGGAGATTTGTTTGTAAACTTTTCTTACACTACAATATCAGATTATAATGAAATTTTTGGAGATCCAGATTTTTTTACAAACGGAAATATAACTGATAATACCTATCAAATTTATAGTGAATATGGTTACTCTGATAAAACCACATTTATTGCAAGTATTCCATTAAAAAGTATTGCTGTTGATAATTTTGCTTATATAGATCCTGCAATAAATTGTGTTGGCGATTGTTCTGAGATTTTAAACTTTAAGGAAACAGCTTTTGGAAATATTTCTTTAGGTATTAAACATCAATTTTATAATAAAGGTTGGGTAATTTCTGGACAGTTTGTTACAGAATTAAATACAAGTACTTTTTATGAAAAATCTGGAATTAGAACTGGTTTTGATGCCTATACTTTTACACCTCAATTGTTAGCAGGAAAAAGTTTCGGAAAAACATTTTTTCAATCTCATATTGGTGTAGATGTAAGAACCAATGACTACAGTAACAATTTTAAAATTGGTGGCGAATTTGGTGGCAAAATTTTAAAAAATATCTGGCTAATTGGCTTTCTAGATGTTGTAGAATCTTTTGAAGATGGTAACAGAATAAATTATAATCCTTTAAATGGTTTGTATCAAAATGATCAAGAATATGCTGCTTATGGTTTAAAAGCCATTTTACAATTGTGTGACCTTGGAGTTACAGCAAGTTTTGCAAATGCTTTTTCTGGAAATAATGTTCCTAAACAAAGCGCTTTTTCTATTGGAATTTTTAATACTTTTTAGGGGAAAATATAAATACCAATTTCAGCAAAAACTTTTTTGGCAAAATCCACCCTCGTCAATTATCGCAATTTAAAGAATATTGTTTTTTTAAGTGATTTAAAAAATGGAACAAAAGCACGAATAAAAATTTAAATGAATTCTCGCAAGTTTAAAAAACCTGTGGAGTCTTTTAATATCAATTAATTTTATTGCTTCTAATTTCTATTATCTATTAGAAAAACTATCTTTGTAGCGTTAAAAAGTACCTTAAATACCTTTTAAGGTTCATAAAAAAATATTCCCTACAAAATTAGGACACTAAAAAATAAAGAAAATGAAATCTAATGTTCGCGTACGTTTTGCTCCAAGTCCTACAGGACCTTTACATATTGGTGGTGTAAGAACAGCTTTATACAACTATTTATTCGCTAAAAAACACAATGGAACTTTTATTTTAAGAATAGAAGATACAGACCAAACACGTTATGTAGCTAATGCAGAACAATATATTATAGACGCTTTAAAATGGTGTAACATTCCTTTTGATGAAGGTCCAAATACCAACGAAAAATTTGGTCCATACAAACAATCTGAACGTAAACACATCTATAAAAAATATGCTGATATTTTATTAGAAAACGGTCATGCATATTATGCTTTTGATACTCCAGAGGAATTAACTGCACAGAGAGATTTTAATGCCTCTAAAGGAAAAATGTTTATCTATAACTGGCAAAATAGAGAAGAAGGAAAATTAACAAACTCTTTAGTTTTATCTGAAGAAGAAGTACAAAAGAAAATTGATGCTGGTGATAAATATGTAATTCGATTTAAAAACCCACAAAGCGAAATTTTGTACATGGAAGACGAAATTCGTGGCAGAATTACCATAAAAACAAATACATTAGATGATAAGGTTTTATTTAAATCTGATGGAATGCCAACCTATCATTTAGCAAATATTGTTGATGACCATTTAATGGAAATTACACACGTAATTAGAGGTGAAGAATGGTTACCTTCTATGCCTTTACACGTTTTATTATACAAAGCTTTTGAATGGGATATTCCAAAATTTGCCCATTTACCGTTAATTCTAAAACCAGTTGGTAGAGGAAAATTAAGCAAAAGAGATGGAGATAAATTAGGGTTTCCAGTGTTTCCTTTAGCCTACACAAATGAAGAAACAGGAGAAGTTTCTAGAGGTTTTAAAGAAGATGGTTATTTTGCAGACGCCTTTATAAATATGTTAGCCTTTTTAGGTTGGAATCCTGGAACAACACAAGAAATTTTTTCTTTAGAAGAATTAACACAAAAATTTGATTTTGAACGTGTTAATAAAGCAGGTGCAAAATTTGATTTGGATAAAACAAAATGGTTTCAGCAACAATACATGCAAACCAAAGATGATGAAATGCTAACAGATTTATTTATGCCTACTTTAGAAAAGAAAGGGATACAGTTAGCTAAAAAAGATGTTCAAAAAATAGTTTCTTCTATTAAAGAAAGAGCGGTTTTTGTTGATGATTTCTGGGAATTGGCAGCTTACTTTTTTGAAACTCCAAAAGAATACGATGCAAAAGCTGTAAAGAAAAGTTGGAAAGAAGGCACTAAGGAACTAATGGAAGAATTAATTCCTGTAATTTCAAATATTGAAGAGTTTTCATCAGAAAATACCGAAAAAGAAATCAAAAATTGGCTTTCTGGCAAGGAAATTGGTTTTGGTAAAGTTATGCAACCTTTGCGTTTGTGTTTGGTTGGTAAATTAGCTGGACCTCATTTATTTGATATTATTTATTTAGTTGGTAAAGAAGAAACCATTAAAAGAATACAAAACGCAATCGAAAAAATAGAATCATGAAAAAATACATCCTTTTAGTTTTCGCTTTTACAAGTTTAATAGCTCATAGTCAGTTTAATAATGGAGGCATGAGAAATCAAGGTCTAGGTAGAATGAACCAAGCACCAAGACAAGCTCCAGAACCAAATTTTGAAATTGAAAAATATCTCGGTATTTTAATTTACGATATTGAAAAATTTGCAAAAAAATCAAGCATAAAATTATCTTCAGATGAAGGCAAAAAGTTTTCTGAAGTATTAACAAAGTTTAATAAAAAACTAAAAGATTTTAGAAGAATTAATAGTTTTACTTTAGACAGCACTAAAGAAATGGTTGAAAACTTTCAGAAAAATGCTCAAAAATCAGGAGATTTTTCAGAACGTACAAACATCCAAAATAAAATGGCAGAAAATTTAAAGCCAATTTCTGAAACTTTAAGAGTTTATGATAAAGAGTTAGATACCACTATGAAAGAAATATTATCTGAAAAACAATATAAAAAGTGGATTAAATATAACAGAAAAAATTATAAAGTTTTTCCAAAAAATGAAGTTGAAAATGAAGATAAGGAAAACTAAATACCATTTATAAATTAAGAAACCTGAAATTTTTTCAGGTTTTTTTATGCCATAAAATGTAACATTATAAAATTAAGACGTCTTATAAATTAGATGTTGAAAATCAGTATCTTTACCTAGAACAAAATTTTAATTAACAAAAAATAACATGAATCCAACTATCCTAATTATTATAGTCTTATCCGTTCTTATTCTTTTTGCCGCTTTTTTTATGGTAAAACAACAAACAGCTGCAATTATAGAACGTTTTGGAAAATTCCATAGCATTCGCCAATCTGGTTTGCATTTAAAAATTCCTTTAATTGATAAAGTTGCAGGAAGATTAAGTTTAAAAATTTTACAATTAGATGTTATTGTAGAAACTAAAACCTTAGATGATGTTTTTGTAAAGTTAAAAGTTTCTGTACAATACAAAGTTATCAACAACAAAGTATATGATGCTTTTTATAAATTAGATTATCCTGCAGATCAAATAACTAGTTATGTTTTTGATGTAGTAAGAGCCGAAGTTCCTAAAATGAAATTAGATGATGTTTTTGTAAAAAAAGATGATATTGCTTTAGCTGTAAAGGCAGAATTAAATGATGCCATGTCTGATTATGGTTTTGATATTATTAGAACATTAGTAACAGATATAGATCCAGATCCTCAAGTTAAAATTGCCATGAACAGAATTAATGCTTCTGAACGTGAAAAAATTGCAGCTCAATTTGAAGGAGATGCACAACGTATTTTAATTGTAGAGCGTGCAAAAGCAGAAGCAGAAAGCAAACGTTTACAAGGACAAGGTATTGCAGACCAAAGACGCGAAATTGCACGTGGTTTAGAAGAATCTGTAGAAGTTTTAAATAAAGTTGGTATCAATAGCCAAGAAGCGTCTGCATTAATTGTAGTTACACAACATTATGATACATTACAATCTATTGGACAAGAAACCAATAGCAACTTAATTTTGTTACCAAATTCACCACAAGCAGGTAGTCAAATGCTAAATGATATGGTTGCAAGTTTTACAGCTAGTAATCAAATTGGAGAGGCAATGAAAAATCAGAAACCAAAAAAGAAAAACGATTAATTTTATAATAATTAGCTTTTTATCAATTTCTATTTAGTTTAATTTTATAACTATAAAACTGTTGCAAAAATTACTTTTTGCAACAGTTTTTGTATAAAGTCACTTACTTTATGAAAGTTATAATAATGCCAAATTTATTTTTTAAAAAAATACCCTATTTTTTAAAAAATGTTGTAGTATATTTGTAGTATTACTAAATTAAAATTTTGGGGGATTTTTTAATTTAAAACATAAAGCTCTATTTGTTTATCAAATAGAGCTTTTATTTTTTATCGAAATTTAAAAAAGATTACTTCTTTTCTTCTATTTTTTCTCCTTCTTCGTCTTTAGAAGCCTTTTTAAACTCTTTTATACCACCACCTAAACCTTTCATTAGTTCAGGTATTTTCTTGCCACCAAATAACAATAAAACAACTACTACAATTAATATTATTGAGTATCCTCCTGGAATTGCTAAAAATGTATGTAAACTATTCATTTCTTCTTAAATTTAATGCTACAAAGATACAAAAAAAGGTTTTTATTAATCTCTTTTTTGTATAATGCCACCAATTACTTTTTTATCTTTTAAAACTTCTGGGTTTCCTTTGTAAAAAATAGACCCTCCAAAACTTACCTTAGCATCTAAAGTTTCCTCTGCTAAAACTTCTGCTCTTGCTCCTGTACCTGCTTTTACAGTAGAGTTTGAGTCTGCTTTTAAACCAAAACCATTGTAAATACCATATAAATCTACATCTACATTCTGGTTTTTTGTAGTTCCCGTTAATTTAATAATTCCTCCAGAAGTTGCTCTAACTTCTAAATGTTTTACTTTTAAAACTAGGTTGATAAACGCTCTTTCTTGCGAATTTACTTCTAATTTTTCTTGTTCTATTTCATTTCCTGTGATGGTAGCATTTTCATTAGCATCAATCACATCAATAATAGTATTGTAATATAATTTTACTAAAACCTGACCATTTGCAGCATTATCTTCTGGTTTTAAAGAAAAAGGTAACGATATTTTTAAAGTATTATCTACATTTTTAATCTTCACCATTTCAGACTTTTTGCCTGTAATTATAAGTTTAGCTTCGGTAGATTTTATCAACTCTAATTCTATACCATTATAAACTTTTAAGATTTTGTAATCTCCTAAATTTTTAGTGACTGTAGTTTGCGATTGTCCTAAAAAAGAACTCATTAACAAACAAATACAAATTATTTTTTTCATAATTTTAATTTTGAAGCTACTCATAAAGCAACAAGTATACCACCTTTATAAAGTTAATTTTCAACTTTTATTGTAAAAAAAAAGTATTTATTTATTTTACTCTTACTGCAGTTCCTGTAATAGAAACTAGTAAAGTGTTATAATTAGTAAAGGGTTCTACATCTATTTGAATACCAACCACTGCATTTGCACCTAATTTTACAGCATTATCTTTTAAATCTTGAAAGGCTTTTTCCTTAATACTTTCTAAACCTAATGTGTACATTTCTTTGTATTTAGACATGCTAAACATATCTTTAAAAGACATACTTTTTCCGTTTGTAGAATAACTAGAATCGTAAGCTGTACCAGTTACAATGCCTAAATAATCTACTATTTGATGGTTTTCTATGTTGTTTGTTGTTGTTAAAATCATTGGTTTTCTTTTTATTTTTGTCATTCTGAATTTATTTCAGAATCTCGTTCATTAATTTGAATTAGCTTATCAATTTAAAAACTGCATACTGAAACTGAAAACTGCGACTTTTTTTACTCTTCTATCAAATTAAAATCTAAATGTTTGCGTTCTAAATCTGTCTTTTTTACTTGCACTTTTACATCATCACCTAACTGATACATATTTTTTGTGGATTGCCCAACAATAGCATATTGCTCTTCATCAAAAATATAATAATCGCTTTTTATATCTCTAATTCTAACCATTCCTTCACATTTATTGGCAGTAATTTCTACATAAATTCCCCATTCTGTAACTCCTGTAATAACACCCTCAAAAACTTCATCTTTATGATCTTGCATGTATTTAACTTGCATGTATTTTATAGAAGATCTTTCTGCTTTTGAAGCTAATTCCTCTCTATGTGAAGAATGTTTACATCGTTCTTCATAAGGAAGCGCTTTTGGCGATTCTCCTCCATCTAAATAATGTTGCAACAATCTATGTGTCATCACATCAGGATAACGTCTAATTGGCGATGTAAAATGGCTATAATAATCAAAAGCCAAACCATAATGCCCAATATTTTGAGTTGTATACACAGCTTTACTCATGGTTCTAATCGCTAAAGTTTCAATCATGTTAGATTCTGCTTTGCCTTGAACATCACTTAACAATTGATTTAAAGTGGCTGATGTACTTTCTTTGGTATCTGTATTTATTTTATAACCAAACTTACTGATGATGTTTTGTAACGAAGCTAATTTCTCGTCATTTGGTTCATCATGTACTCTGTAAATAAATGTTTTGTTTGATGGTCTTCCTTTATGACTTCCAATAAATTCTGCTACTTTTCTGTTGGCTAATAACATAAATTCTTCAATTAATTTATTAGCATCTTGGCTCGTTTTAAAGAAAACCCCAACAGGATTTGCATCTTCATCTAAATTGAACTTCACCTCTACTCTATCAAAAGAAATTGCACCTTGTTTCATTCGCTTTTTACGAAGAATTTTTGCCAATTCATCTAATTTTAAAGTTGCTTCTACAACTGCTGGTTTTACTTCATAAGAAGTATCTGTAATCGAAATATCTGCAGGCATTGTGTAAGGCTGCACATCATCAGATAAAGTTACATTTTCAATAATACTTTGAGCTTCTTCATAAGCAAAACGTTGGTCTGAATAAGTAACTGTTCTACCAAACCACTCCCCTACTATTTGTGCTTTTTCATTGATTTCAAACACAGCAGAAAATGTTAATTTCTCTTCATTTGGTCTTAAAGAACATACACCATTACTTAACATTTCTGGTAACATTGGTACTACTCTATCCACCAAATAAACAGAAGTTGCTCTTGCATAGGCTTCATCATCTAAAACAGTATTGGGTTGTAAATAATGTGAAACATCTGCAATATGAATTCCAATTTCAAAATTGCCATTTTCTAATTTTTTGAATGACAATGCATCATCAAAATCTTTAGCATCTTTTGGATCGATGGTAAACGTTAAATCGCCTCTCATATCTCTACGTTTGGCAATTTCCTCTTTGGTAATTTCTATGGGTAAACTTTCAGCTTCTTTTTCTACTTCTGGTTCAAATTCGTAAGGCAAATCATATTCTAATAAAATAGAATGCATTTCTGTATCATGATCTCCTGGTTTTCCTAAAACTGTGGTTATTTTACCAAACGGATTTTTAGAATTTTCTGGCCAATCAATTAGTTTTGCTTGTACTTTATCTCCATGTTCTGCTCCATTCATTTTACTTTCAGAGATAAAAATATCTGCGTACATTTTATTGTTATCACAAATTACAAAACCAAAATTTTTACTTTTTTGTAAAACACCAACAAATTCGTTTTTAGAACGTTCTATAATTTCTACAACGTCTGCCTCTAATTTATTACTTCTTTTTCGTTTGTAAACATAGGCTTTTACAACATCTCCATGCAAACCTTTACCAAGATTATTGTTGGGTATAAAAATGTCATTTTCATAATCATCTGTCATAAAATATCCATTTCCATTAGAGGTAATATCTAAAGTACCAATGGAATATTTACGATCTTCGTTAATCTGAAATTTACCTCTGTCTATTTCTTTAATTTTCTTTGAACTTGTTAATTCCACTAATTTTTGAATAACTTGGTTTTTACCATCTGTATCTTCAATTTTTAATTTAGCAGCTATTTGTTTGTAATTAAAAGACTTACTACTATCTACGTTTAATATTCTGAATATATTTTTAGTTAAATCTTTTACAATTTTTCCTTTCTTTTTATATATTTTTTTCTTCTTTTTTGTCATTTATATTTTATTTTTTTTTCTATCAGTTTATACTTTTTATAAAGCTGATGTATATTGCAAATTACAAATATTTCAACTTATTTATAGTATAATAAAGTTATAAATCTATTTTGTAATTTGGCTTCTTATTAATTTCATTTTATAGCACTATTGAATAAACTACCTGTTGATAAAGTAAATTTTAGCGATACTAATGTTAATCGTTGGTTTATAGTTGCAAACCCCACTTCTGGCAATCGTAATTTTTCTAAAAAGTGGAAGCTAATTCAGCAATTATTACGAAATAAGAATATTGATTTTTCTTTTTCTATTACCCAATTTGCCAAACACGAAATTGAATTGGTACAAAACGCAGTTAAAAAAGGATATAGAAACTTTATTTCTGTAGGTGGAGATGGAACCCTACATCATGTAGTGAATGCAATAATGCTGCAAAGATATGTAAAAACTTCGGATATAACTATTGCAGTAATTCCTTTAGGAACTGGAAATGATTGGATAAAAACATATAATATTCCTAATGATATTAAAAAAGCAATTGAAATCATCAACAAAAAAAAGACAATTCTACAAGATATTGGTGTTTTAGAAACTGCTGATAAAAAAATGACTTATTTTAATAATGCAGCTGGTTTAGGGTATGATGCATACATTGTTAACAAACTAAAAAAACTAAAAAGTTTTGGTGCTGCATCGTATCTTTTAGCAGGGATTTATGGTTTATTTTTTTATAAAAAATCCGTCTTTTCTATTTCTTTTGATGATAAAAAAATAGAAACAACTTGTTTAATGACGGTAATCGGACTTTGTAAATTTTCTGGAGGTGGCATGCAGTTTACCAAAGATGTAAATCCTTCTGATGGTTTTTTTGATATTTCCATTGCAAAAAACATTACTTTTTTAGATTTAGTATTGAATATCAATAAATTATATTCAGGGGAAATTGTGCATCATAAAAAGTTTGAAACGTATAAAACAAAAGAAATACATATACACCCTAAAAATAGTACACCCTTTATTCAAGCTGATGGAGAATTGATTGGGACTGGAAACGTAACTGCGAAAATTTTAGAAAGAGCGATTAATTTTGTTGTAAATTGATGTACATCCTTATTTTTGTTTGTGTTGAAATAATAATATGTTAAAAAAATCTTAATTTTCCTGTAACGTTTTGTTTATTTTTACGTCTATATAGAAAGGACATTGAAATTTAAATGAAAAATCTTCGTAAAATTATAGCTTTATTCGTATTTATATTAGTTGCAGGCATTTTTGTTACTGTAATAACTATCAATACTTCTTTGAATAAAACCGAAGTTCCTAAAGAAACTGTAGAAGTTCAAAAAGATTCTGTATCACTTTTAAAAGCTGATAAGAAAAGGGTTTAAGTTATTAGCATTTCAGTTTTATCTACATGCTTAATTTTTCTAACATTTACCTTAATTACATTTTAAATTTAATCTTTTTAAAAGAAGATTAATATTAAAAATAACAACTACTTTATATTTACTTTATATTACCAATTTTTCATTTTATTTTTTCTTTTAGAATTTTCATCAATCTATAAATTTAAAATTCTAACACTTATCAACATTCTATATTATAATTATTTTTCTTTTATAAATTTTTAAAAAACAATGATGTTTATAATAGTATGTGAATAGCTACTATAAAAAAAGTAATTTTTATTTTAATTTGTGAGTTATTAAAAACTACTTACAACTTATGAGTTTTTAAAGGGTTTAAAATCAACTTAAAATTAGAGTTATTAACAAAACTTATAAACAGCAATTAACCTAAAATTCTTAATAGTTAACAAACCTAGTTATGTAAATAAATTGTAAATTTTATGTTCATAAACTTTTATTAAAAACTCATAATAAAATTTGCATATATCAACCTAGTGCGTGTATTGTAATAATAAATAGATCTGGCAAATAAACTTACGAGTTTCTTATGACAACTTCTTAACATTCTCTTAAAATGGTAAGAAGTTTAAAATTAAAGAGTTATTAAAAATGTATAAATTAGTAATGTTTATAACTGTTGATAACCGTTAATTTCTATACTTTTGTAAATCTAACTACGTAATTACGAATAGAATGAACTAATCTTTTTGTTTATAAACAAGATTAGTTTAAAAATTCAATAATTACATTATAAATTATATTATGACAATTGCCATAGGAAACGATCACGCAGGAACTGATTATAAGTTCGAAATTATAAAACATTTGGAGAACAAAGGACATAAAGTGATTAATTTTGGAACGGATACAAACAGTTCTATGGATTATCCTGATGCTATTCACCCAACTGCGGATTGTGTAGAATCTGGTAAAGCTGAATTTGGAATTATTCTTTGTGGTTCTGGTAATGGAGCACAAATGACAGCTAACAAACACCAAGGAATTAGAGCTGCTTTATGTTGGAATAATGAATTAGTTGCATTAACAAGACAACATAATAACTCAAATATATTAACGATTCCTGCACGTTTTGTATCTCTTCAACAAGCTATTGGTTTTGTAGATATTTTTTTAACTACAGATTTTGAAGGTGGAAGACATGGAACAAGGGTTGATAAAATTTCTTGTGCTGGGTAAATTAATAAGAACTGTGTCTCTATAAAGGGCAGTCGAGATTTTTTTATAATTATGAATTTTATTACTAAAAAGTTCCAAGAATTAACCACAACTGAACTCTATCAAATTTTACAATTACGCTCAGAAGTTTTTGTGGTGGAACAAGATTGTGTATATCAAGATATCGATTTTAAAGACCAAAAAGCGTTGCATATTATCGGTTTTAAAGAGGATAAAATTGTGGCATACACTCGTATTTTTAAACCTGGAGATTATTTTGAAAAGGCAAGCATTGGTAGAGTAGTGGTTGCAGCAAAAGAAAGAAAGTTTGGGTATGGACATTTAATTATGAAAGCATCAGTTTCTGCTATAGAAAACAATTTTAAAGTTGATGAAATTACAATTTCTGCTCAAAAATATTTAAAGAAATTTTACGAAACACATCAATTTAAACAAGTAGGAGAGGAGTATTTAGAAGATGGTATTCCACATATTAAAATGGACAAAAAATAAAAAATTTATGAACAACAAAGTAAAATACATAGTGATTTTTATTGCATTTTTAGCGATAATTTTTTCTTTATACACGCTTATAAATGGCGAAAGAACATTCGATTCTTTTAGCGGACTTGTAGCAGGTTTTAGTTTGTTAATTGCTTTGTATATTCAGAAAAACTACAAAAAAGAGTCTTAAAAATTAGTAAATTCTTTTACTTCACTTATTTTTAAATTATTCAATTTAATCTTACAAATTCTAAGACCAAATAAACGTAAAGTAGGAAAACCTACCACAGCTGTCATTTTTCTGACTTGTCTAAATTTGCCTTCTTTAAAAAAATTAAAATCATCATTTTAAAAATTGACTCTAAAACTTAAATTTGGTGTAAAAGGCAAAGAATAAGTATCAACTCTTTTTATATTATTTGCACTTGTTTCGTCTAAAACATAGTAAGAATCTATCGTATTTTTTCTATCTGTAATATTGGTAAAACCAACTCTTATTGTAGATTTTATAACATCTGTAAATTGAAAATTGTAACTAGTAGATAAATCAATTCTAAAAAAATTAGCTAATCTTTCTTGGTTTGGATTGGCGTAATTAACAATGGTTCTATTGCCAAATTGTATGGTTTCATTCCCAACAACAGGTTTTGTAAAAGGTCTTCCAGAGCGTAAAACACTTCCTATAGAAATTTTAAAATTTTTAGTAAAATTATAGTTAAAAGCTGCGCTTAAAGAGTGTGAAATATCTAAACTATTTGCAAAGGTTTCTGGATTAAAAATAGCAAAAGTATAGTTGTTTTCAGAAAAAGTATAACTTAACCAGGTACTTATGTTTTCTGTTTGTTTATTTACTAAAAATTCTATTCCTTTTACTTCATAATTTCCGGTAGAAGAAAATGTTTGTGTGTTGTTATAAAATCCTTGGTTTGCAGCTGTAATTCCGTCAACTTTTTTATAAAATCCAGTAATATCAACATAAAAATTATGAAGTTTATAGGCAATACCAAAAGAAGCTTGTTTGCTTTTTATAATGGGTGTATTCCTTTCATCAGCTAAAATCCACCTGCGTTTTTCGATGCCTAAAAAATTGTCTTCAAAATCTATTTTTTGAGCTGTAGTTTGGTTTTTAAATTCTCCTTCTAATTTTAAAGAAAACTCATTATTAAGTTGTTGTCTGATGTTAATTCTAGGTTCTATTACAAATTTAGAAAATTTATGAAAATAGTTTGAACGAACACCAAATCTGGCAAAAGTATTCTTTTTTTTATATTCAATTTCTGAATAAAAAGCGCTTTTTAATAATACATCTTTAACGGTTTTAGAAAAAGTTGGTGCGTTTACTGTAGTTGTATTTCTGATACCAATTTCATTAAAAACCAACCCATTTTTAAAATGTAAAACATCTGTAAATTTGTATTTAGAATCTAATTTTATTTCAGTTTCTAATACGTTATTAAATTGTGTTTGAAACTGATCTGAATCCTTATTATAATCAGAAGAATTTATTTTATAATCTGATATAAAAGCAGAAATATTAGTAGAAAATTTGGAATTCCAATGGGCGTTCCAGCTTAAATTTGCACCCAAATTTTCTTGTTTCAAAGTACTATTTTCTTCAATTATTGTGTTATTAGAAGTGTATTTTTCTAAATAATCTAAGTTGTTTTTTATCTGAATAAAATTAGCTCTTATGGAGTGTTTATAATTAAGATCATATAAAACTTTAAACGAATAATCATAAAAGTAAAAGTCTGTTTCAGCATTATTGATGTTATTTGATGAGACAGTATTATCTTGAAAACTTCTAGAAAAATAATTGTTATAAGTTGGTGTATTTACCAAGTCTGTAAAAGATCTACGTCCAGAAATATGCAGTTCTAAATTTTCTTTGATGGGTACTTGTAAAAAAACATCTGCACTTAATAAATTAAAACCTGCTCCACCAGAAAATTCATTGGTAATTTTGTTGTCAGTTTCCATATTTATGGTTGATGAAACACCGTCTGAAAAAGCACTACTAGTACCATTTTTTGTAACAGCAATTTTTTTAGTTAAATAAGGATTATAGGCAGAAATCAACCCAAAAAAATGACCAGCATGATACATTTTAATTCCATCCCAAAGCATTAAATTTTGATCGTTTGTACCACCTCTAACATTAATATTAGCTACACTTTCGTTCACACTTTCTATTCCTGGTAAAATTTTAATGGTTTGTAAAATATCTGGTTCTATTAATCCAGGTAAAATTCCAAATTTTTCTGTGTTTAAAACGGTACTTCCATCTACATTTTTTTGCAAACCAGAAGTTAGAAATCTCGGCATTGTAATTTCTGATAATTGTTCTGTTTCTTCTTCTAAAAATAATTGTTTACAAGAAGCAGAAAACAACTCTTTTGCACTAATTTCTAAAGTTTTATAACTGATAAAAGAAATACTTAAAGTTGCATTTACAGGAATATCATTTAAATAAAAAACACCCTCTTGATTGGTAGTTGTACCAATTTTATAGTTATTTACTTGTACAGAGGCCAAATTTAAAGGCGTTAAAGAATTGGCGTCTAAAATGGTTGCACAAATAGCAATTGATTTGTTTAAAAAGGAAACAGTAACATATCTATTATCTAAAGTTTTAAAGAGTAAAAACGTTTTTTCGTTTAAATAATTTAAGAGTTCATGTAAAGGAATACCAGGTTTTGGTGCTTCAATAAAAATGTTTTTTACATCAGTATCAGAAAAAGCGAACTTTATATCGTAGTCTTTTTCTAAATGTATTAAAAGTGACGAAAGTGCAATTTTATCAGTAGAATTCTGAGCAAAAGTAACACTTGTTATCAATAAAAAACTTAGAATGAAACTTTGAATTTTATTTATCATAATTAAAAATGATAATTTTTCTTTCTTCAATTTTATAAGATAATTGCAAAGGAATTGTAACCGATTGCAGTGCAATATTTACATCTGTATGTGTAAAACCACCTGAATATAAAATGTCTACATCTACATCTTTAGTTTCAATAGTATAACCAAACTGATTTTCTATTTCTTTTAGCACAAAACGCAAGGCTGTACTTTTAAAATTAGATTCTTTTTGCAACCAATAATTTTCGTTTATATCAAAAGTATTGACAGCATCAATTTTACCATTTACCACTTTAAAAATGGTTCCTTTTGGTAATTTTACAAGGGTATCTTTATAGGCGACGCTTACCAAACCTTCATAGGTTTTTACCTCAAAATAGTTGGCTCTTTCTTTTACATTAAACTTTGTACCTAAAACAGTTACTTCTCCAATATTTGTATTTACCGTAAATTTTTTACCCTTTTGTACTTTAAAAAAAGCTTCTCCATGTAAGGTTAAATTCCGATCACTTTCCCACTCTTTTTTATCAAAAGTTACTTTAGAGTTCGAGTTTAAAATTACTTCGGAATTGTCTGGTAACTGAAAGGTTTTTGTTTGTGCAAATTCGGTTTTAAAACTAGTTTCAGTATTAAAAAATAAGAAGTAGGAAGTTGTAAACAATACCACAATTGCAGCTGCATATTTATAGAGTTCTTTAAAATTAAAAGCAATAACTTTTTCTTTTTTAGCCGTTTTTTGTGTTCTTAATTTAAATTCTGAGAATGCTTTATCAACCGCTACTTTTGGTGTTTCTATTTGAGAAGCATAATGTGCAATTTTCTCTAAGGTTTCAAAATCTTTAGATTCTTTTAAATCTGCTAATTCTTCATCAGAAATATCTCTGTTTAGCCATTTTAAGATGTCGTTTTTATCTTCCATTTTTCTATACTTCTATATATGTAACAACTAAAAAGGTTTTTACCCTAATTTAAATTCCATTTATTTTACTTCTTAATTTTTTTAATGCTGATGACATTCGTTTTTCTACCGCTTTTTGTGATAGCGCTAGCATTTCTGCAATTTCTCTGTATTTTTTACCATCAATTCTATTCATTAAAAAAACCTCACGTTCACCTTCAGTTAAATCTGCAATAGCATTTTTTAGTTGTTTTTTAAACTCTTCTTCTTCTAATAAATACTCTGGATTTTGATTGTTTACATCTAAATAAGGACTGCTTTTTGCGTATTCAAAAACCACCTTTTCGTGTTTTACTTTATTCAAAAAAAGATTATTAACAACTGTAAATAAGTAAGACTTTGCTTTTGAAAAATCTATTTTTGCGCAATTTTCCCATATTTTTATAAAAGCTTCTTGCGCTAAATCTAAAGAAGTATTTTTATCACCAGATTTGTAGAATGCAAAGTTACTGGCAGACTGAATATGAGCAGTATAAAACTCATTAAAATAAATTTCATCACAAAGAGATTTATTTGCCATAAATAACGTTTTAAACTATAAAAATAAAAAATTTCAGAAACAAAGGTAGGGTAAATTAATGTTTAGTTGTTTTACTAATAGAAGGGCAATAAAAATAGTCTTTCAAAAAATAAAAGTAGGGTAAAATAAAACAAAGTTGTTTTACTTATAGAAACATTAACCTTAAAATTAATTAAAATGAAAACATTAAAATTTATTTCGGCAATTGCACTAACAGCAATCATAGGATTTTCAGCTTGTCAATCTGAAGAAAGTACAGAAGTAGGTACAAATCCAAACGCAAATTCATCAACATCACCAACAGCTTCTAATTTTGAAAGAGCAGCAATGAACGATGGTTCTGATGACGATTTTTTAGACGGAAATTCATGTACAGAATTACTTTTTCCTTTATCAGCAACTGTAAATGGAAAACGAATAACATTATTAAGTAAGTTAGATTTTTCTGCAGTTTTAAATATTATGGGAGAATTTAATGATGATAATGATACTGTTATTTTTGATTTTCCAATCAGTGTACAAACGAGCAATTACACAGAAGTTGTTGTAGAAAATCAAGCAGAATTTAACACACTAAAACAACAATGTGAAGCTGCAGAACAACAAGGTAAAGACGCTATTTCTTGTATAGATATTCAATTTCCTGTAACCATGTTAACCTATAACGTTACTTTAGAACAAACAGGAAGTGTTTTTGTACAATCAAAAAAACAACTGTATACTTTTATGACAGGTTTACAGGGTGATGAATTATTTTCGGTAAATTATCCAATAAATGCAACGTTGAGTAATGGAACAACAATTGAAATTAAGAGCGATGCAGAATTTCAAAATGCAATTTCTGAATGTTTACAATTTGAAGATGAAAAAGATAATGCTGCAACTACTGCTGCAGAAGTAGAAGCTATTTTAAGTGGTACAAAATTTAAAGTAGAAACTTTTGTAATTGCAGGTGTAAACAAAGCAAACGACTATGCAAATTGGTCTATAGAATTTACAAACGATTTAAAAATTGTAGCTAAAAACACCATAAACGCTACTCTTGGAGAAGTAGAAGGTACGTATACAGTAAGTTCAGAAACAGAAGCTTTTGTAAATATTAATTTTGCAAGTAATACTGCATTAAGTGCATTAAAAAACGATTGGATTGTAAGTACTTATAGCAATACTTTAGTTACATTTAAAAGTAAAACGGATGCTTCTGTAACATTAGCTTTTAAAAAGCTGTAATTAAATTAAAACAGAAAAAAAACAATAAATTAACATGCTTAACAACTGTTTTAAACAGTTGTTAAGTTTTAAATTTTTAAGATGAAAAATATTTTTAAATGTGTGCTATTTGTTTTTGCAGTTCTTATTTCCTGCACTTCAGAAACAGACGAAATGGTTGATAACAACCCTAATGTAAATACCTCCTTAAACAGGCAGGCAACTGGTTCATCTGCAAATAGTTTACTTGCTGATGATAGTTTTAAAAAGCTAATAGTAGAGGTTGGATATATACAAGGTTTTAAGCCAACTGAAAACGCTTTAAATAATTTTAAAAATTTTATAAATAATAGAGTAAATAAATCTCAAGGCATTGAATTTATTACTAAAGAAATTCCGCCAACAGGAAAAGAGGTATATACTTTAGATGAAGTCGTAAATTTAGAAAAACAACATAGAACACAATATAACCTAGGCTCAACAATTGCAGTATGGGTTTTGTTTATAGATGGAAAATCTTCTAGCGATACCAATTCTGGAGCAGTTTTAGGATCTGCTTATTGGAACACATCTTTTGTAATTTATCAAGAAACCATTGTTGGTTTGAGTGATAGCCCTTTTGAACCGAAT
This sequence comes from Polaribacter sp. Hel_I_88, assembly GCF_000687935.1. NCBI lineage: Bacteria > Pseudomonadati > Bacteroidota > Flavobacteriia > Flavobacteriales > Flavobacteriaceae > Polaribacter > Polaribacter sp. Hel_I_88. Next base: position 1,418,954 of record NZ_JHZZ01000001.1, read on the forward strand.
CGAAGCTTATTAGAAACTACAGTTATCAATCACGAGTTTGGTCATTTGCTAGGTTTAACCAATTTAGGAACAAATTTACAAAGTGATCACGAAGACTCAGCACATCCAAAACATTGTAATGTAGAAAGTTGTTTAATGTATTGGGCTGCAGAAACAAGTCAAGGAATAAGCAATATGCTTTCAGGTGGGCAAGCCCCAACATTAGATGCACAATGTTTAGCAGATTTAAAAGCCAATGGAGGTAAATAAATAAAAAACTAAAAAATGAAAACAATATATTTAACAATAGCTTTTGTAATTGCAAGTACATTGTCGTTAAAATCCCAAGATGCAGATACAAAAGCAACAGCAGGTATAAAAGGAGGATATAATATTTCTTCCGTAAGTTTTGATGGAAATTCTGAAACTGAAAAATTACACGGATATCATATTGGTATTTATGGAGAATCTTTTATAGGAAAATACTTTGCGATTCAACCCGAAATTTTATATTCAAAACAAGGATATAAAATAATAGACAATAGTGGAACGTATACGCAAAAGTTAGATTATTTAAACATTCCTTTAATGCTAAAGCTATATCCTGTAAAAAGCTTTTTTTTAGAAGCAGGACCACAAATAGGTTTTTCAATTTCTCATAAAGAAACCTTCGATTCAGGCTTTATTTTGTACGATTCATCAAAAGAATTTGAACCAAGCAATTTTGACTGGGGTATCAATTTAGGTGCAGGTTTTAAAAGTGATTCAGGAGTAAGTTTAGGAGCTAGATATCACATAGGACAAAATGATATTTATAACGAAGACAAACCCAAAAATAGGGTTTGGCAAATTTACGTAGGGTTTGATTTTTAAGCATATTTTATTAAAAAAGGGAAGTATTTTTACTTCTCTTTTTTTATGAATGCATCTACTTCTTTAATACCACCAACTTTTAAATTATCTAATTCAATTTCGCCAATTCTAACACGAATTAAACGTAAAGTAGGGAAACCAACTGCGGCTGTCATTTTTCTGACTTGTCTAAATTTACCTTCTTTTATAATGATTGCAACCCAACTTGTTGGGCCATGTCTTTCATCTCTAATTTTTTGACTTCTTAAATCAAAATTAGGATCTTCAATTAAAAAAGCTTTGCCAGGTTTTGTGATGTATTTTTTACCATTAAAACCAATCTCTACACCCGTTTTTAATTTTTCTATAGCCTCTTGAGTAATTATTCCATCAACCTGAACATAATATTCTTTTTCGTATTTATTACTTCTAATTTCGTGCGATACTTTTCCATCTGTTGTTAAAAAAAGTAATCCTTCAGAGGCAACATCTAAACGTCCAATAGCCATAGTTCCTTCAGGAAAATCGTATAAATCTCCTAATAATTTCTTTTTCCTTTTTGCAGGATTTACAAACTGAGAAATCATTCCCCAAGGTTTATGAATAATAAAATGACGATGTTTTTGAATCAATCTAAATTATTTTTATACAGACAGAAAAGGTAACAATTCCGTTTAAAACACGCATATTTTTCTCTGAATATTTTTGGTTGGTGTAAGAAGTATAATGTGTAATTGGCTCTATACAAACCATATTATTTACCTCTGTCCAAAGCATAAAATTATTAAAACCTTTTGTGGTAATTTCTATATCCTTTTTATCAATATTTTTTAAGATGATTTTATCAGTCTCTAAAACTGGAAACGCATCAGAACCTGCATGTAAAATATTTTCTAAAGTATATTCTTTATGATTAGCTACAAAAGTTTCTTTACCAGAATCTGATAATAAAAAAGCAGGATGATAACCTAACATAAAAGGCATTTCTTCTTCTGAAATGATGGTAAATTCTATTTTTAAAATACCATTTTCTAGACTAAAACTTTTTTCGAAAGAAAAATCAAAAGGCCAAAAAAGAAATTTTTCAATAGATTTTTCCGGAAATTTACTATTCTTAATTTTGGTGTTTTTGGTGTATTTTTTAATAAAACTAGCTGTATTTTCATCCGAAGAAATTATTGCATATTCCATCTCACGCAACAAACCATGCTGATCTTGAATAGCATCACCATTTTTGGTGTGTACTTTAAAATCATTTTTGTCAATTGGGCCAATTATAGGAAACATTTCATCATCAGACTTTCGCCAACCTTTATTGCCTTTTTGATGAATATATTCCTGATTTTCTTTTTTAAAACTAACTAATTCGCCTTTGTCAATAGTTACTGTTGATTTTTTATCATCAGAAATTAAAGTGATCGCATTCATTTTTTTAATTTAATTTTTTTGGATTCTTTCCAAGTTTTTTTGATTCAGAGTTTACTCTTCTTTCTAGTTTTTTAATATCTTCTTCTGGAGGTAAATTTTCTGGTTTAATACCTCTTTCAAGTAATATTTTTCTCACTGAACGATTATTTGTAATATGTTCAGCAGAAATACTTCTTTCATTTTTTAAATCCTTTTCTTTAGTATTAAAAACAGTTATTTCTGTAGCAAAATCTTTTGCTTTTATAGTAATTGTAGGAAGATAATCAGCTAATGCTCTATTGTTTGGAATTCCTAACTTTGTTTTCATTTGTTTAGTAGATCTTCCAAATAAAGCTTGGTCTCCTTTGCTTCTTATTAATCCAAAGTTTCTATCATTACCTGTTTTTTCAAATATTAATTCAGATAAATCTTTTTCTGAAATTGTTAATTTTTGTCTGGCTTGTAACCTTTCATAATCTTTAATTCTTTGTTCAATTAACTCAAATTTTCTAGTTTGCATTGCAAAATAATTTTGAGCAAAAGCAATACTTTCTTTTTTTGAATCTCCATTTTGAGCAATTAAGTAACAAGCATATCTTGTTAACATTAAATCATCTATTTCTCTTTTTGTATTGGATCCAATCTCGACCATTTTGTTGACGTCAACAAAATGGTCTGAAATTAAATTATCAGATGTTTCACATGTAATTTTTGCCTTTACAATAACTTTCTGAAAATTTCTCCATTCAGCATATCCTAAAAGCTGTTGTAAATCTCTGGCAAACCAAAATTCTATATCATTTTCTGTAGTTTGAGAATGATCTTCGAAATTATAAGCTAAGTTTTTTATTATTTCCTTTTTCATCAATTTATTTTATGTTGATAAATGTACAAAAATGAAATTAATTTATTAGGAAAATCAACCTAGTTTTTCGTAACTTGTGCAACCGAATTTAATAGAATCTTAGACAAAAATATGGCAGTAAATAAAGAAAAAGAAGCAAAACTGAAAGCATTACAACTTACACTAGATAAGCTAGATAAAACGTATGGTAAAGGTTCTGTAATGAAGTTAGGGGATGTAGTTACTGAAGATATAGATGCAATTTCATCTGGTTCTTTAGGGCTAGATTTAGCTTTAGGAGTTGGAGGATATCCAAGAGGAAGAGTTATTGAAATTTATGGGCCAGAATCGTCTGGTAAAACAACGTTAACATTGCACGCAATTGCAGAAGCTCAAAAATCTGGAGGAATTGCTGCTTTTATTGATGCAGAACACGCATTCGATAAATTTTACGCACAAAACTTAGGTGTTGATATCGATAATTTAATTATTTCTCAACCAGATCATGGAGAGCAAGCTTTAGAAATTGCAGAAAACTTAATACGTTCTGGTGCTATTGATATTGTTGTTATTGACTCTGTTGCAGCACTAACACCAAAATCTGAAATTGAAGGTGAAATGGGCGATTCTAAAATGGGGCTTCATGCACGTTTAATGAGCCAAGCTTTGCGTAAACTAACAGGTACAATTTCTAAAACAAAATGTACAGTTATATTTATCAATCAATTAAGAGAAAAAATTGGGGTAATGTTTGGAAATCCAGAAACAACAACTGGTGGAAACGCATTAAAATTTTATGCTTCTGTACGTTTAGATATTAGAAGAAGAACACAAATTAAAGACGGAGACAGAGTTATTGGAAACAGTACCAAAGTTAAAGTTGTAAAAAATAAAGTTGCACCTCCTTTTCAAGTTGCAGAATTTGATATTATGTATGGAGAAGGAATATCAAAAGTTGGAGAAATTTTAGATATTGGTGTAGAATTAGGCATTGTTAAAAAAAGTGGATCTTGGTTCAGTTATGGTGAAACAAAACTCGGGCAAGGTAGAGATTCTGTAAAAGGATTAATCAAAGACAACCACGAATTAGCAGAAGAACTTGAAGGTAAAATTAAATTTGCTATTGAAAACCAAGAATAAGTATTATTAAAAGTTCTAACTATTATTAAAACTGCTGTAGAAGTAATCAATCTATAGCAGTTTTTTTATTTTTAATGATGATTGAAATCTCGGAAAACATACAATTAAAAACCATCACAAAAGAAGATTATAATTTTCTTTTTAGGTTGATGAATGAAATTTATCCAGCAGCTTATAGTAGTTTTTGGATTGATGAAGGAGATTGGTATCTAAATTCTCAATATTCAAAAGAGAATATCTTAAAAGAGCTTTTACAGCAAAATGCAGAGTATTATTTTGTAATTTATAAAGATGAAATAGTCGGAAATTTTAGAATTGTTTGGGATGAAAAATTAGCAGGTTTATCGCCAGAAAAACAACTAAAATTGCACAGAATTTATTTGCATCAAAAAACCCAAGGAAAAGGAGTTGGCAAACAATTAATGCTTTGGTTAGAAGAAAAAGCCAGACAAAAAAAGTACCAAATTATTTGGTTAGATGCAATGGATGAAAAGCCGCAAGCATTTCAATTTTATAAAAAATTAGGATACAACTATCATTCTCATACTTTTTTACCTTTCGATTTAATGCTTGATGAGGTTCGAAAAATGAGTCAACTTTATAAAAAACTAAACTAAACTATTCTTTCGATAATACTTTTACCAACCAAAGAATTAAATAAAAACCAATTCCTAGACCAGCAAATAAAACAAGTAAAACAAATAATATTCTAATATTTTTTGCAGTAAAATTTGTTTTTGTACTCAACCATTCACAAACACCTAAAATCATAATTTCTTTATATTTAATTAACCTTTAAATGGAGGTATTTCTCTTGTTAATCGCTCAATTTCTTTTACAATTTCAAGTCTATTTTTTGACTTTAATTCGAAGTATAAATTTTCCCAATCGCCATTGTAAGATACTTTTTTGGTTTTCGAATTGATTTCTTCTGTAAGATTTATTACACGCAAATAAAAATATCCATTCACATCATTTTCTGGTCTAAAATCTAAATTTATAGCTCTCATTAAGCTATAATTATTTAAATGTACAAGAGAGCTAGAATCTAAATAATGCATGGTTTCTTCTGATGGATCAGCTTCATAAAATAAATTCCATTCTACATGCCAACCAGCAGAAATTCTTAAAGGTTGCAAATCTATATCATCCATAACTTAAACTCCTGTACTTCCAAAACCACCTGAACCACGTTCAGTTTTATTTAAAACAGTAACTTCTTCCCAACTTACACGTTCATGCTTTGCAATAATTAACTGTGCAATTCTTTCACCATCATTTATCACAAAAGTATCATTTGATAAATTGACTAAAATTACACCAATTTCTCCACGATAATCTGCATCAACAGTTCCAGGAGCATTTAAAACAGTAATTCCGTTTTTGGCAGCCAAACCACTTCTTGGTCTTACTTGTGCTTCAAAACCAATAGGCAAAGCTATAAATAAACCCGTTTTTACAATGGTTCTTTCCAAAGGTTTTAAAGTGATGCTTTTTTCAATATTTGCTCTTAAATCCATTCCTGCAGCTCCTTCAGTTTCGTAAGTAGGAGTTGCATGTTTTGATTTGTTAATGATTTGTACGTTCATTATTTTATGTTATATAAAAATTCAATTACTTCTAAAAATTCTACTTCCCAAAAAGACTCTGTATGTTTGCCTTCTTCAACAATTTTAGTTTTTATATGATCTTTTGGAAACCCTAAATCTGTTAATAACTTTGCCATGTTTTCAGTATCAGGAATCATAGAATCGCCCTCTTTTCCACCCACTAAAAAGTAAATTTTTGAGTTTTGTTGATTGCCATTTTTTGTGGCAAAATCATTTATTTTATCAGAAGAAAACCAAAAAGAGGTTGATAATGCTCCAATTTTACCAAAAACAGTTGGATATTTTAAACCTCCGTAAAAAGAAATTAATCCACCTAAAGAACTTCCAATAATGGCTGTATTTTCTGAATTTGTTTCTGTTCTATAGTTTTTATCAATGTAAGGTTTTAATTCATTTGCCAAAAAATCGATATAAATAGCGCCTTTTCCACCACCATATTTTTCGTTTTTATAAGGTGTGTATTCTTCAATTCTTTTTTCACCACCATTTTCTACACCCACAACAATAAAACCTTTTCCTGTTTTTTCGTAAAGTGCATTTAAAGTGCCATCAACATCCCATTCACCCACAAAAGAGGTTGCATCATCAAATAAATTTTGAGCATCGTGCATATAAATTACAGGATATTTTTCTTCTGAAGAATCATAATTTGGTGGCAAATACAACCAAACTTTATGAGAAATATCATTTAACCCATCAATAACAAATTCTTTTTCTAAAATAGATACATTTTCAGATTTTGTAGAAACTTTTTGCTCGGTTTTTGCTGGTACATCCTCTTTTTTTTCGACTTTCTTTTTACAGGAAATCAGTACTATTAAAAAAGCTAAAATAAGAATAACGGTTATTTTCATAGTTCAGGTTGATTTCCAACAAATATAATAAATCAGGGAACTTTTCATCAAAAGATAATAGTTTTCTTATTTTTGAGGTCAAAATAAGAGAACATGGATAAACATCAAAAAATTGCCGTTTTTGGAGGTGGAAGTTGGGCAACTGCGATTGTTAAAATGCTAATTGAGAATTTAGAAACTGTAGGTTGGTATATGCGAAATGAGCAAACTATCGAGCATATTAAAGAGAATGATCACAATCCAAAATATTTACGATCTGCAGAATTAGAAGCAAATCGTTTAGATTTATCAAGTGATATAAATTACATGGTTGCTACTTACGATGTGTTAATATTTGCAATTCCATCTGCTTTTTTAACAAGCGAATTATCAAAATTAAAGGAATCATTAAAAAATAAAACCATTTTTTCTGCAATTAAAGGAATTGTGCCAGAAACAGGTTTAATTGTTGGTGAACATTTTAATCAAAAATACAACATTTCATTAGATAATATTGGAGTAATCACAGGACCTTGTCATGCAGAAGAGGTTGCTATGGAGCGTTTATCGTACTTAACAATTGCTTGTCAAGATGAAGCTATTGCCAAAAAAATGGCAGAAGCTTTGCAAAGTTGGTACATCAATATAAAAACCACAGATGATATTATTGGAACAGAATATGCAGCAGTTTTAAAGAATATTTATGCTGTTGCTGCTGGTATTGCTCATGGTTTGGGTTATGGAGATAATTTTCAATCGGTTTTAATGAGTAATGCAATTCGCGAAATGAAACGTTTCATTAAAAAAGTACATAAAATGAAACGAAACATTAACGATTCTGCATATTTGGGCGATTTACTGGTAACAGGATATTCCACATTTAGTAGAAACAGAATGTTTGGTAATATGATTGGAAAAGGGTACACTGTAAAATCTGCACAACATGAAATGAGTATGATTGCAGAAGGCTATTATGCTACCAAAAGTGCTTATAAAATTAAAGAAGAAAAAGGAGCAAAAACTCCAATTATTGATGCTGTTTACAATGTTTTATATGATGATAAAGATCCAAAAAAAGAATTTAAAAAATTGACGAACAAATTAGATTAGACTTTATGGGTCTCAAACTTTATTTAAAACTATGTACTTTGGTGCATTTCGCTTTGGTTTCTAAAAATTTCAGCCACGAATTCACGAATTTCACTCAAATAAATTAGCTGAGCTTTCGCATTTCACGAAGCAGACTTTTAGTCTGCAAACCAAACCTATAGACTTGAACTCAATACTGGTTTAGTTTTATAAATAATAAAATTTCGCATTAATTACTTCGCATTAAATTTAAAATAAAAATCAAAGTAATGAATTCACGAATTTTAATTATTGTCAAATATTTTTATTTTATTGGTATAAAAATCCAAAGGATTTTAAAATTTGTGTTAATATAATAGATAAGATTTGTTGTATTTTAATTTGTGAATTCGTGGCAAAAATTTGATACGTTTGTCAAATGTAAAAAGTTAAAAGAGTATGAATAAGAGAATTTTAAATATGCGAATTATTTGTTTTCAAATCGTATAAAAAAGATTTTAAGTACTTAAAAAAAAAATCAAAGGGATGAAATATGAATAGCAAAGTTTTAAAATATTAAATTAAGTCTTAAAGAGGGGAAATATAAGTAATTTCTTAACTAGTTTTTTTTTGCGAATCTCCGTGTAAATTTTTTTAACTGTTATTTTTTTAAAAGTTAGTTGATGAATATAAATTGTTTATTTTTGAACATTCAAAACTATTTTTAAACTTTATCAATGAAAACCATACAAGAAGTTGTAGAAAGTACCATTAGAAAAACACCTTTTATAGAAGAAGCTTTGCATGAAAAACTGATTAACGTTTCTTCTTTAGCTCGAATTATTTTACCAGAAGTTTCTGCTAGTTTAAAGAAAGATGTAAAAGTTGGTGCTGTAATGATGGCTATTAACAGACTTTCGCCAGCGAGCGAATTGCGCATCAGAAAAAACATAAAACGTTTAGCGTTAGATTTAGGAAATGTAATTGTACGTTCTGATTTGTGTGATTTTACGTTTAAAAATACAACGTCGTTATTAAAAGAAGTTGCCAAAATCTTAAATAAATCATCTGAAAGTCAAGATTATTTTTTAACGGTTTCTCAAGGAATTTTTGAAACAAACATTGTTACCAGTAAAAATTTAAGACCTTTTGTAGAAGAGATTTTCGAAAACGAAACACTAACACATAATATGTTAGATTTGGCTTCTATCACCATAAAATTACCAAAAGAAAATTTAGAACAATCAGGTATTTATTACTTTATTTTAAAGCAATTAGCTTGGGCAGATATTTCTCTTCAAGAAATTATTTCGACCACAAATGAAATGACCATTGTTGTAAAAGAGCAAGATATCAACCAAACATTTGCCATTTTAATGGACATGAAATTGAGTTAATTAATGCCAAAACAAGATCCTTATGCAGCACTAAGAATAAAGGAATTCAATATTTTTTTATTCGTACGTTTTTTACTAGTTTTTGGCTGGTCCATGCAATTTATTGTGATTGAATGGCAAGTATATTCCATTACAAAAGATCCACTTTCTTTAGGTATTATTGGGTTGATGGAAATTATTCCAGCATTCTCCATGGCATTATTTGCTGGGCATATTGTAGATCAAAGAGAAAAAAGAAATTTATTAGCCTTATGTACAGGTGCTTTTTCTTTGATAAGTTTAGGGTTGTTTTTCTTAACAACAGACACAGTTATCAACAGTTGGTCAACAAATTCGGTTTTATACGCTATTTACGGTTTGGTTTTTTTCGGTGGATTTTTACGATCCTTTTTTGGTCCAACAATTTTTTCTTTAGTGGCATTGTTAGTTCCTAAAAAAATATATCATAATGCTGCAACTTGGAGCACCAGTACTTGGAAAACTGCTTCTGTTTCTGGAGCACTTTTTGGTGGTTTTTTTATTGGTTGGCTTGGTGTTGATACTACACTTTCTATTGTTTTTATTTTGGTAACACTTTCCTTTATTACGTTATTTCAAATTAAGAAAAAACCAATTTTAAATTCAAAAATAGGCGAACCAGTTACAGAAAGTTTAAAAGCTGGTGTAAAATTTGTGTTTCAAAACAAAGCAATTTTAGGAACATTAACCTTAGACATGATTGCTGTTCTTTTTGGTGGAACAGTGGCAATTTTATCGGTATTTGCGCAAGATATTTTAAAAGTTGGCCCAGAAGGTTTTGGATTGTTAAACGCATCAATTTCTATGGGAAGTATTGTAACCATGTTGTTAACAACGTACATTCCTATCAACCAAAATACAGGTAGAAAAATGCTGATATCTGTTTTTATTTTTGGGTTGAGTATTATCGCTTTTGGATTATCATCTCTTTTTTGGGTAAGTTTATTAGCGTTGTTTATAAGTGGAGCAGCAGACGGAATTTCGATGGTAATTCGTCAAACAATTTTGCAGATAAAAACGCCAGATGATATGAGAGGTAGAGTATCTTCAGTAAACTCTATGTTTGTGGGTTCATCAAACGAATTAGGTGCTTTTGAAAGTGGTTTAGCAGCAAAAATTTTAGGGCCAGTTGCAGCTGTTGTTTTTGGTGGAACTATGACATTAATTACTGTGGTTACAACAGCTGTTGTAAGCCCAACAATTCGAAATTTAGACCTTACAGCAGATATTGAAGAAAATGAAAAAGAGGGAGTTTAAAACTTATATAAAACTCCGAAATTTATGTTTGACAAATTTAAGTTTATATTAAAAGAATTTACAGCTTCTGCTCCTTGAAAATCTCCCTTTTCTGTAACATATGATAGTACTCCTAAATTTGCAATCAACGAAAAATTATCTGAAACAAAATAATTTACTCCAGGAAATACAGCTCCTTGAAATAAGTTAGATGTATAATCTCCTTGAAATCCATTATCAAATTTAGTAGAAACATAAGCTAAACCAACCCCTAAAGTAAATGAAAACTTATTTTCAGTATTAAAAAAATGAATTAAACTTGTTTGAACCCCAAAAGAATTAGTTTCAGAATCTCCAGCTTCATTTAAACCAACAATTAAACCTAATTCTAAAGCATTGGAATTGTCTAAAAAATAACCCACTGTAGGTTGAAAATTAAATGCAGATTGAGAAAAGTTTTCAGAAGTTGTTTTCGCATAATTTATTTGGCCACTTAAGTAAAAATCACTTTGTGAGAAACCAATAAAATCATTTTTTTCTTGAGAAAAAGATTCAGAAAAAGTTATAATTAACAAAAGGAGACTAAAATAATATTTCATTGTTTTGGTTTTTGAGCGAAAATATACTTTTTTTGAGTATAAAATATTATTTTTTAGGAATCGTTCTAAAATTGCCTAATAGTAGTGTCCAATCATAATTTTTAAACTCTAGATCTTTTGGTTTTTCTGGTGTAATTTTATATTCAGCTAAAATTTCTCTTACGCCACAAAGTCCGCCAAAATCTGCTCTAAACCAAGAAAATAATGCTACAGATGTTGCCGTTTTTGTTTCAGCATTATACGTGGTTTGTTCGTTTAAATATTCGGTTGCCATAAAATCTAGTTCTTTATCTAAATTTTCTGCAGAAAATAGTGCAACTGGAGGACAACTTTTTGCACCACAATTTAATGCAAAATGAATTCGCCATTCCAAATCACCATCAATACGTAATTTACGTTCCCATTTTGGTCTAAAATATTTTCTTAAATAACCCCAACTCCATTTAATGCGAGATTTACGCATAATATCGTGTTCAATATCATCAAAAGACAAAGTTTCACCAGCAATTTTTACACGTTCTTTTTTAAAGAAACTTCCTCTATCTTCATATTCTTTAGGATTTTCAGTTAAAGAAATTTGAATAAATGCGTTGTAAACATTCAACCAAAAAGCTAGTTTTTTAGTATCTGTATCTAATTCTACTACCAAATCTTCTAAAGAACTCTCTGCTAAAATAGCGACTTCTTTATCATAAGATTTTTTATTCATAATATTTTGAAGCAAATCTTGAGCAACTTCACTATAATTTACCTTATTTTGTGCATTGATTTGAAATGCAGATAAAAAAAGAATTCCTATTAAAAACTGTTTCATATAATATTTCGTAAGTTTAAGTATGATGTTAAGTATTATTATTCCTGTTTATAATGAGCAAGAAAACCTATCTAAGAGGTTGTCGTTTTTATCTGAACAAGCTAACAAATTTCCTATAGAAATAATTATTTCTAATTCACCAGAGTCTACAGATGATAGCAATTTGATTTGTGAACATTATAGTAAAGTTACTCATTTTATAGCCAATAAAAAAGGAAGAGCAGCTCAAATGAATTTTGGAGCATCAAAAGCAAAAGGAGACATATTTTTATTTTTACATGCAGATGTAATTCTACCACAAGATTTTTATCAACAAATAATAGTAGCTAATAAACAAGGAAATAAAGCTGGTTTTTTTGCTTATAAGTTTGATAAAAAATCTGCACTTTTAAATTTTAACAGCAAGTTTACTACAAAAGATGGTTTATTTGCTGGAGGTGGAGACCAATGCCAATTTTTTAAAAAAGAAACGTTTGCAAAGCTTAAAGGTTTTAACGAAGAATTTTGTATTATGGAAGATTTTGAAATGATAGACAAAGTAAGAAAGCAGAAAATTCCTTTTAAAATTATACAGTCTAAAGCCATTGTAAGTGCCAGAAAATACAAAGAAAATTCTTGGGTAAAAGTTAATTTAATTAATGGCTATGTTTTTTTACAATATAAGTTTGGTGTACACCCAACAAAGTTGAGAAAAACATATAAATCTCTTTTAAGAGAACGTGTTTAAAAAAACCCGTTTACTTTTTAAATAAACGGGTTTTTGGTTTGTTATGATTTTTTTAAAGAAGTAATTATTTTAACAGTAATATTTTTACCTGTTTCTTCTCCTTCTTCATCTAATTCCTCTATTTCTTCATTTTTCCAAGTAAGTGTAAATTTCTTACCGATAAAAGCATCATCATATAAATCTATTTCAATTTCGTCATCTGTATCGTAAAATAAATGTTCTTTATTTTTATCATCTACAAATTTATATAAATCGTCGTCTGTAATTCCTTTAAAAGTAGCGACTAATTTATTTTCTTGAAATGTTACTTTTTTAGCCGAAAAAGAAATGGCAATTAACAGCACTAAAGCTGCACTATATATTGTTTTCATAATTTATTATTTTTAGATTGTTATTATAATTCTATTGAAGTTTCTTTTTCCCAAAAAGAACCTTTTTTACTGAAGTTGAATTACAATTTGTGCATAAGCCAAAAATTAATAAATTAAGCAGTTCAAATGTACATTATTTTTTAATTGATATTACAAATCAATTTAAATTTTCGTTTTAAAAATTGTTAATTTTTATACTTTTTAATATTGATATTAATATACTGATATGCAGTAGTTAACTGTTTTTTGAGCCAAAGTAATCTTACTTAAAAGTGGTGGCTGTTTTTAGGTGTTCTTCTAATTCTTTCTGATGTTTCTTAGCAGTTTTGTCATCCCAAGAAAAATAGGTTTGGAATTCACGAAATACAAGTTCTTTATAAGTATTTATACTTTCTACATCAAAGAATAAACGACCTGTTCTTCGCATAAAAAAGTCTGTTGGAGTGCAAGCCATTTCATGATGAATTGTAAACCAAACTTCTGCAATCATCATTTTTTCTTGCATATTATCGTGCATCAAATCATCGAATTTTTGCAAAATAATGTCTGTTTGTTTTCCATAATTATGCACTAAATATTCAGCATCTTTTCTATCAAAATCAACTTCTGCAATTCTATTCTGAATAGCATCTGTATAACTTTTTACTTCAGAGGAGTTTTTAAATGTTCCACCAGAAAGTACAATATCTTTTGTTTTTATTTCATCAAATTCTTTGTCAAATCTGCGTTCATATTTTTTACCAACCAAATCTACGATTCGTTCTGCCATTTTTCTGTAGCCCGTTAATTTTCCACCAGCAATAGAAATCAGTTCTGTATCAGAAACAAAAATCTCATCTTTTCTAGATAATTCACTTGCCGATTTTCCTTCTTCATGAATTAAAGGACGCAAACCAGCCCAAGAACTTTGCACATCATCTAAAGAAATATTTATGTCTGTAAACATATTATTAACTGCTGATATTAAATAGGTTGCATCTACTAAATTGGTGTTTACATTATCTTTATCTTTTTGATAATTGGTATCTGTTGTTCCAAAATAAGTAACACGTCCACGAGGAATTGCAAACATCATTCGTCCATCTGGCACATCAAAATAAACAGATTGTTTTACAGGCAGTTTTTCGTGAGCAACTACTAAATGGACTCCTTTTGTTAAGTGTAAACGTTTCCCAATTTTGGAGTGGTTTATTTGGCGTAATTCGTCTACCCATGGGCCAGCAGCACTCACAACATACTTAGCTTTTATGGCAAACTTATCACTAGAAATAGTGTCTTTTACTTTGGCACCGACAACTCTATCATCTTTATATATAAATTCTGTAGCTTCAGTATAATTAAGAATTTTTGCATCATAGTTTAAAGCTGTTTTTAAAACTTCAATTGTTAAACGAGCATCATCTGTTCTATATTCAGCGTAATAACCAGCGCCATTTAAAATAGTTTCTGGCAACAAAGGTTCTTGTTCTAAGGCTTCCTTTTTATCCAACATTTTACGTTTGTCTTCACCTTCTACAGATGCTAAAATATCGTATACTTTTAAGCCAATTGAGGTTAACCAAGAACCATAAGTTCCTCCATCAATTAAAGGTAAAATCATTTTTTCTGGAATTACCAAATGAGGAGCTAATTTGTGTACAATGGCTCTTTCTGTACCTACTTCTTTTACCAGCCAAAAATCGAATTGTTTTAAATAGCGTAAACCTCCATGAATTAATTTTGTGGATTTGCTTGACGTGCCAGAGGCAAAATCATTCTTTTCAATTAAAGCAACTTTCATACCTCTAGAAGCAGCATCTAAAGCGATTCCTGCACCAGTAATTCCACCACCAATAATTAGTAAATCAAATTCGGTAGTTTGTAAATCTGTGGTTATTTTTTGTCTGTTGAAGTATGAAAATTTGTTCATGGTAAAATTCAATTTTGTGAATTATGCTACTAAAAGTAATATTTAGCAAATTACGAAAAAGCAAAAGATTCAATTTCGTTTTTTAAAATTTTTTGTATAAAAAAGAGGTTTTAATTTTATTTACACATATTTTTGCAAAAAAAATAAACAATGGCATTTTCAGACTTATATTCTAGTGGAAAACATAAACAAGAAATCGGACATTTTGCAAATGTTGTAAAAATTGCAAAGGCAGATGGTATTATTAGCGATGATGAAAGAGCTTTATTGGCTAAAGTAGGAAAGAAGTTAAATATTACAGTTGAGGAATTTAAGATTATTTTTGAACAACCAGAAAAATTTCCAACAAACTCACCTATTAGTTATGATGATAGAATAGAACGTTTATATCGTTTATCTAAAATGGTTTTGGCTAATGGTGAAGCAAAATTAGTAGAAGTTAAATTAATGCAAAAAATAGCTGTTCGTTTAAACTTTAAATCAGAAAGAACAGAGAAAATTTGCAAAGAAGCAATTAATTTAGTGCTAAATAATAGCGATTTAGATAGCTTTACTGCTGCAATTAAGAACGTTGATCAAGCGTAAATTTACTGTAACTTTTAAATTAGTTCATCTTTATTAATTTTTAAATATTTTATTGAAAACGATTCACAATATAGACAAATGGTTTTCTTGGATGGACGAACTGGCTGCTCAAGATTACGTAGTTATTGATGATTTTATAGACAATAATCTTTATAAAGAAATTAAAAACTTCCTTCTTAAAAAAATTGATGATTTTGATCAAGCAGGTATTGGTGCTCTTGATCAGAATATTATAAAAAAGTCCATTCGTGGAGACAAAACCTATTGGTTAAATAAAGATCGAGATACTGAATTAAATGATTTCTGGGATTTATTAGCCGAAACAAAAAGTACGTTAAATAGATACTGTTATTTAAGTTTATCTGGTGATGAATTCCATCTAGCACACTATCCATCAGGTGGTTTTTATGCAAGACATTTAGATCAATTTGATGGTAGAAATAACAGAATGATTTCCATGATTATTTATCTTAATGAAAATTGGCAGCCAGGAGATGGTGGTCAATTAGAAATTTTGGATAAAAATAGAGAACTACAATTAGTAGACCCAATTGCAAAACGTTGTGTGTTATTTAAGAGTGATAAAGTACCACATGCAGTTTTAAAATCTTTTAAAGACAGGTATAGTTTAACAGGCTGGTTACTGTATCAACCAACAAATTTAGCGCCAATTTTAGGTTAGATAATTTTTATATTATTCTAAAATATGTGTTGGTAAACCATCAATACTTTGTTGATTTTTATCAGTCCAATATTTTTTGATACCTTCTTTACCTTGTTCTGCAGCCCAATTATTTAAATCGTTTCTTTCGCCTTTAAATTCAAAATAGGGAATAGACATGCCACAAGAAGTTTGAGCAGAATCAATAGTAATATCAAAAATTTGACGCGTTCCTGGCGTTTCTGGAAATAGTTGAATTAGTTCGTTCCAAGAAGCATCACCTTCTTTTATTTCTTTCCCTTTTCCATACAAACGTAAAATGTTTGGCGCTTTTTCAAAAGAACAAAACATGATGGTTATGCGTTCATTTTCTAAGAGATGAGCAGCAGTTTCATTACCACTTCCTGTAACATTAAGCCATAAAACTCGGTTTTCAGAAAGAACCCTAAAAGAATCCATGCCTTTTGGCGATAAATTTATTCTACCCGAATTTGGTGCAGTTGCTACAAAAAATATTTTTTGAGCATCGATAAATTTATGCAATTTTGAGGTAATTTTTGTGTAGAATTTTGACATTGAAATATATGTTTTTAAGGATTACAATTTACAAAATATCATTTTATTTTGTTGATAAATGATTACTTTTAGACAATATTAGGAACTTTAATTAAAAACCTTAAATTTGATTTATGGTACTAACAAAAAAAAATAAAGCACTTATCAAATCGCTTTGTGAAAATCACAGTGTTGAAAAACTATATTTATTTGGTTCTGCTACCACAAAAGCTTTTTCAAAAAATAGTGATATTGATTTTTTAGTGAAATTCAGAAAAATAGATCTTGAAAAATATTTTGATAATTATATCACTTTAAAAGAAGCACTAAAAAACATTTTTAAAAGAGAAGTTGATTTGGTTGAAGAACAAACATTAAAAAACCCAATTCTCATTAATTCTATCAACAAAAATAAAGAGTTAATCTATGGATGAAAGAATTCTAAAGTGGCTGTATGATATAAAATTAGCTATGCAAGAAATTGAACTCTATTTTGAAAAAGTTGATAAAAATTTTCTTGAATATCAGAAAAATACGATGCTAAAAAGAGCTGTTGAACGAGATTTAGAAATCATTGGAGAAGCTGTAAATAGAATTTTAAAAAGAGACGAAACTTTTATTGATAAAATAACAAATGCAAAAGCAATTATCGGACTAAGAAATCAAGTTATCCATTCTTATGATAACATATCTGATGAAAATATTTGGTCTATTCTTATTAACCATTTACCAAAATTAATGAAAGATATAGATTTTTTAATCAATAAAAATCAAACTAACTAAACTTCTTTAGCAAAACAATTTTTTTCTTATGGAATACGGATTTCTATCAGTAATACCACCAATTATTGCCATCATTTTAGCACTAAGAACCAAACAAGTTTATATAGCTTTGTTATTTGGTATTTGGTTTTCTTGGTTAATTATAGAAGGCTGGAACCCATTAACAGGAACTTTGGCCATGATTGAAGGAATGGTAAATGTGTTTCAATCTGAAGGAAATACAAGAACCATTATGTTTAGTGCTTTGGTTGGTGCTTTGCTAATATTTATTCAATTTTCTAGAGGAGTTGAGGGTTTTATCAATATTATCAACAAAAAATTAACAACATTAGAAACCAAAAAATCAGGATATAGTAGAGTAATGGTTCAGATTTTGGCAACTGTAACAGGAATTTTATTATTTGTAGAAACCAGTATTTCTTCTTTAACTGTAGGTACTTTATACAGACCAATTTTCGATAAACTAAAAATACCAAGAGAAAAACTTGCTTACATTGCAGACTCAAGTTCTGCACCATCATCTATCTTAATACCTTTTAATGCTTGGGGCGCTTTTATTATGGGATTGTTGTTAACACAAGGAATTGACAAACCATTTTCTGTGATGATTGCCTCTATCAAATATAACTTTTATCCATTATTAGCCATCTTGATTTTGTTCATCATCATCTTATCAAAAAAAGATTTTGGTTTGATGAAAAAAGCTGAAAAAAGAACCTTAGAAACAGGCGAATTAATGAACGAAGGTTCAAAGCCCATGGTTTCTGATGAAATTACTTCTTTTCCGCCAAAAGAAGGCATTGAAGCCAAGGCTTATAATATGATTGTGCCATTATTAACGATGGTTTTTATGATGCCAATCAACTTAGTTTACACAGGTTGGAATGCTGTAAAAGAATCCACTTCGTTTTTAGATCACGTTTCGCAAGCAATTGGAGAAGGTTCAGGTTCATCATCGGTTTTATATGCAGTAATTACAGCAATTTTGGTAGCAATGATTATGTATTTTATTCAAGGAATTATGAAGCCAAAAGAAGCCATCGATTTAACGTTAAAAGGAATTAGTGAGTTAATGCCTTTGGCTTTATTGATGTTGTTAGCCTTTGCAATTGGTGATGCTTGTAAGGAATTAGAAACAGGAATTTACGTTGCAAACGCTACTAAAGATTGGCTTTCGCCAGAATTATTACCAGCAGTCGTTTTTATCATCAGTTCTTTTATTGCGTTTTCTACAGGAACTTCTTGGGGAACTTTTGCGATTATGTTGGCAATTGCAGTGCCAATGGCAAATATTCATGGAGCAGATATTACAATTGTGGTGGCTGCAACTTTAGGAGGAGGAATTTTCGGAGATCATTGTTCGCCAATTTCAGATACATCTATAATTTCTTCTATGGCTTCAGCCAGCGATCATATAGATCATGTTAAAACACAATTGCCTTATGCTTTATTTGGTGGTGTAATTACTGTTATTTTGTATTTGATTATTGGGTTTTTTGGGTGATGCTCTTACAGTTTCGTTGAGTTGCGTTACAATTGTGTAAAGTAAGGTTACATTTTGCTTGAGTTGCGTTACAATAGCGTAAAGTAAGGTTGCTGAATCGTTGAGCTGTATTACAATTGCATAAAGTAAGGTTACATTTTGCTTGAGTTGCGTTACAATAGCGTAAAGTAAGCTTACTGAATCGTTGAGCTGTAATCCCAAGCGTAAAGTAAGCTTACTGAATCGTTGAGCTGTAATCCCAAGCATAAAGTAAGGTTGCTGAATCGTTGAGCTTGTGTTCCCAGCCCTAAAGGAAGGCTCCTGAATCGTTGAGCTGCATTCCTAGTTGTAAAGTAAGCTTACTGAATCGTTGAGCTGCATTACATGAATGCAAAGCATGAGTGTTTTTTAGAAATTAGCTTCTTTAAGAGATTGAGAAATCACATAAAGTACTAAACATAAAACTAAGCAAGTTTATGAGATTTCTCCTATCGTCGAAATGACAAAACTGTTCTTAAAAAATAAAAACGAAACCTTTTCTTCGCGAACTTTGCGTTTAAGTTGATGCTAAAATCCCACGTTTTTTAATTGCATCAATCATTCGTAAAGAACCTTCTTTGATGGTGTTTTCTTTAAAGAGAAATGTTTTTTCAAATAGTGTATTTCCTTCAAAAAAAGTAACTTGAAAACGATTGTTTAATTTGAACAATTCAGGTTGAATTAATTCTATTTTCGCGAAAGAGTTTGCAGGTAAAACATCAATTTTTTTACGAAATAAAGAAGTTATTTTAGTATCAGAAAAACCTTGTGTAACAATTACAACCATTTCTAAATCCACCTTTTTATTGTTGATGATGTACACATTCCAATCATCTGTTTTATACAAATCGTTGTATTCGTAAACCACTGCCATTTCTACATTGGTAACTTCTGGAATTTGGATGTCTTTTTTCACTTAAACTAAATTTATTTTAGAATCGATTTAATTCCAAATTTTATAAAATTCCTCTTTAGAAATTGCATCTCCATCACAATCATCAATCGTTAAAGTGCCTTCACATAGGCCACCAAACTCATCTTCTTGATTGTTTTCATCGTATTTAGTGACTTTTCCGTTTTTATAAACTGTAATTTGTTTTAAAACTTCATCAGCATCATTCGTTTCAAAATACCAAGTAGAGAAACCCCAATCTGCATATTCATCATCTCTATTCTCATCCCAATATTGTGAAAAATAATTCATTATATAACTGATTTAAATTGTTCTAAAAAGCGTTTATCATTTTCGTAAAACATTCTTATATCAGGAATTTGATATAACAACATTGCAATACGTTCTATACCCATTCCAAAAGCGTAACCAGAGTATTTTGTAGGATCTATGTTTGCGTTTTTCAACACATTTGGATCTACCATTCCACAACCCATAATTTCTAACCAACCTGTACCTTTTGTAATTCTATAATCGGTTTCAGTTTCTAATCCCCAGTAAATATCTACTTCTGCACTTGGCTCTGTAAATGGGAAATAAGAAGGTCTTAAACGAATCTTGGATTTCCCAAACATCTCTTTCGTAAAGTATAAAAGTGTTTGTTTTAAATCGGCAAAAGAAACATCAGTATCTATATACAAACCTTCTACTTGATGAAAAATACAGTGTGCTCTTGCAGAAATATCTTCGTTTCTAAAAACACGACCAGGAGAAATTGTTCTTATAGGTGGTTTGTTGTTTTCCATATAACGTACTTGCACAGAAGAGGTGTGTGTACGCAACAAAATATCAGGATTTTGTTCGATAAAAAACGTGTCTTGCATGTCTCTTGCTGGGTGATATTCAGGCAAGTTTAGTGCAGTAAAATTGTGCCAATCATCTTCAATTTCTGGTCCTTCAGATACTGTAAAACCAATTCTATTAAAAACTTCAATAATTTGGTTTCTTACTAATGATATTGGATGTCTAGAACCTAATTCAATAGGTTCTTGAGGACGCGTTAAATCGCCATAAATACCTTTTTCTTCAACAGCATTTTCTAAAGATTCGTTTAAGGCTGCTACTTTTGTTTCAGCAGAAGTTTTTAACTTGTTTAAAGCTTGCCCAAAATCTTTACGCAATTCAGCATCTACATTTTTAAACTCAGCAAATAAATCTTTTAACAATCCTTTGCTTCCTAAATATTTAATTCTAAAAGTTTCAACTTCTTCTTTCGTGGTTGCTTTAAAAGCATTCACGTCTCCAATAAGTTCTTTTACTTTATCTAACATCTCCTTATAAATTAGTTGGCAAATTTACAATTTTTTATTTTTGTGAAATCTATATTTATCAATTGAATACGTAATTTTATGAAAAATATACACAAGAAAATTAATACCTTGTGAGTTATAAAAGAGGAATAAAAATGAAGAAAACTATCTTACCTAATTTAAAAACCTACGCATTTAAAGAGGTAACTTTCGATAAATTAATGCAAAACAGAATTAATAAGGTATTAATTGTTTGCTCTAATTACGATTACTACATGCTTGAGGAAGATGGTAGAATTGAAGAACGAATTTTTAATGAATATACTTCTTTAAATCTAAGACATCCACCGAATTTTATCCATGCAAATTCTGCTAAAAGAGCCATAAAAATGATGGAAAACCATCAAATTGACATTGTAATTACATGGTTAGATATTGGTAATTATAAAGCTTTTGAAGCATCAAAAAACATTAAAGAAGCCTTTCCTAATGTGCCAATAGCTGCTTTAAGTCACCATTCTTCTCAATTAAGAAGTAAACTCCAGAAAGAAAACACAGATAGTATTGATTTTGTTTTTCATTGGAATGGAAATGCAGATATATTTTTGGCGATTATTAAATTAACGGAAGACAGAATGAATGCCGAAGTTGATATTAATACCATTGGTGTAAAAGCTATTTTGTTAGTAGAAGATTCGCTAAAATTTTATTCCAGATATATTCCACTAATTTATAAAGTGCTTTTGAAACAAACGCAGGAGTTTATGTCTGAAGGATTAAATGAGCATCGAAAAATGCTTTTAATGCGAGGAAGACCAAAAATTTTATTGGCCACAACTTTTGAAGAAGGAATTAGTTTATTCGATACCTATAAAGATAATTTATTGGGTGTAATTTCTGATGTTAACTATTATAAAGATGGAGTTAGAAACAAAGATGCTGGTTTTTTATTGTTAAATTATGTAAGAAACTACAAACGATATTTCCCTTTTTTAATACAATCTTCTAATGCTGATAATGAAAAACGAGCTTTAGAATTAAAAGGGAAGTTTTTATACAAACATTCAGAAACCTTAGGGGTTGATATAAAAAATTATATTATAAAATATTTTGCTTTTGGCGATTTTGAATTTTGGGATCCTACACAAATGAAGGTTTTGGCAACAGCTAAAGATTTAAGCGAATTTCAAAATGCCATAAAACACGTTACAGAAGATTGCTTAATGTATCATGCCACAAGAAGCGAATTTTCTAAATGGTTAAAATCTAGAGCGCTTTTTCCGCTTGCAAACTTATTAAGCGTCATAGAATATGACGAATTTGAAAATAATGATCAAATAAGAGAGTTTTTAAATAATTCTATTAAAGCTTACAGAGTTTACAGATCTAGAGGTGTTATTGTAAAATTTAACAAAGATAGATACGATGGTTTTGTTGGTTATGCAAGAATTGGCGAAGGTGCTTTAGGAGGTAAAGCAAGAGGTTTGGCCTTTATAGATTCTTTTTTAAAACGAAATAATTTATATAATAAATATGAAAACGTAAGCATAACCATACCAAGAACAGTGGTAATAAGTACCGATGTTTTTGATCAATTTATAGAAACCCATAAACTAATTAAATTTGCTGCAGAAAGCACAGATGATGATGAAATTTTACATGAATTTATTTCGAAAGATTTACCTGAATGGGCTTTAGAAGATGTCAGAGCATTTTTAAAAACAACCCAATGTCCTATTGCTGTTCGCTCCTCTAGTTTGTTAGAAGATTCTAATTACCAACCCTTTGCAGGAGTTTTTGCAACCTATATGGTTCCAGATTCTCATATTGATAAAAAAGTTGAAATGGTTTCTAATGCCATAAAATCGGTTATTGCATCTGCTTTTTTTCAAAATAGTAAATTATATTTAAAAGCGATAGCACACACTATAGAAGAAGATAAAATGGCTGTAATTTTACAAGAAGTTACTGGAAAACAATACAAAGATGTGTATTATCCAAATGTTTCTGGAGTTGCACGATCTATTAATTTTTATCCTATTGGCGATGAAAAAGCAAATGAAGGAATTGCCAACATTGCTTTAGGTTTGGGAGAAATTATTGTTGGTGGAGGCCAAACCTTGCGTTTCTCACCTTATTATCCAAAGAAAATATTACAACTATCATCTCCAGGCTCTACTCAAAGAGATACACAACAACACTTTTATGGTTTAGATTTAAATCCTGAAAGTTATAAAATTTCTACAAGTGAAGCTATCAATAAAAAGAAAGTATCTGTAAGGCAAGCAGAAGACCATGGTTCTTTAAAATTTGTTGCATCTACTTACGATTTACAAAACAATACAATTAGGCCAGGAGTAATGCATGATGGAGTTCGTGTAATTACTTTTGATAATATTTTGAAGTATAACACATTTCCTTTACCAGAAATTTTGCAAGAATTGTTACGAATTGGGCAAAGAGAAATGAGAAACCCAATAGAAATAGAATTTGCTGTAAAATTAGATGTACCACCAGGAAAACCAAAAGAATTTAGCTTTTTGCAAATAAGGCCTATTATAGAAAGTATGGAAACAGTAAGCAAACTACCAAAAGATTTGGATGTTTCTGAAACCATAATTTACTCGGAATCTGCTTTAGGAAATGGAAAATATGAAAACATTTATGATGTAGTGTATGTAAAACCAGAAACCTTTAAAGCTGCCAATACAAGAGATATTGCCAATGCTGTGGAAGCCATTAACAAAAAATTTGTTGCAAAAGATAAACCTTATATTTTAGTGGGGCCAGGAAGATGGGGATCTAGCGATTCTTGGTTAGGGATTCCTGTACTTTGGTCGCAAATTTCTGCTGCAAAAATTATTGTAGAATCGGGTTTAAATAATTTTAGAATAGATCCTAGTCAAGGAACTCATTTTTTTCAAAATTTAACGTCTTTTAAAGTGGGTTATTTAACCATTAATCCATTTATAGAAGATGGTTTTTTTGATGTTGATTATTTAAACAAACAAGAAGCTGTTTTTGAAGATAAATATCTAAGACACATTTCTTTTAAAAAGGAACTTACTGTAGTTATTGATGGTGAAAATAATAAAGCTGCAATTTTTAAAGAAGGTGTATTATTAGAAAACACGATTTCTACTATAGAAGAATCTATAGAAGAATTACCACCAGAAGGATTTATGTAGAGATAGATATTGTAAAAAATCAACTTAAATAGGTAGTAAAATTTGCACATCCTTAAAAAACGGATAAATAATTGTTAAATGTTAAAAAACTCAAAATATATAGTGAAATATTATCAATATTAAAATGTATTTTTGATGTCAAATTTATTCAATAAATAGTTATTAAAAATAGTAGTATGAATGTAAAAGAAATTTTAACAAATCTAGAAACTAAACATCCTGGAGAAATAGAATATTTACAAGCTGTAAAAGAAGTTTTAGAGTCTATTGAGACAATATATAATGAAAATCCACAATACGAAGCTGCTAAAATTATAGAGCGTTTAGTAGAACCAGATCGAATTTTAACCTTTAGAATTTCTTGGATTGATGATGCAGGTCAGGTACAAGTAAATTTAGGACATAGAATTCAATTTAATAATGCAATTGGCCCTTATAAAGGAGGAATTCGCTTACACCCAAGTGTAAATTTAAGTATTTTAAAGTTTTTAGGATTTGAGCAAATCTTTAAAAATGCATTAACAACATTACCAATGGGTGGTGGAAAAGGAGGTTCTGATTTTAATCCTAAAGGAAAATCCGACACTGAAATTATGCGTTTTTGCCAAGCATTTATGTTAGAGTTGTGGAGAATGATTGGTCCAAGTACAGATGTACCTGCTGGAGATATTGGAACTGGTGGAAGAGAAATTGGTTTTATGTATGGAATGTACAAAAAGTTACAACAACAACATACAGGTGTTTTTACTGGAAAAGGTTTAAACTGGGGAGGAAGTTTAATAAGACCAGAAGCAACAGGTTTTGGTGGCGTTTACTTTACCAAAGAAATGCTTGAAACTAAGAATGATACGTTTGTAGGAAAAACAATTGCACTTTCTGGTTTTGGAAATGTAACCTGGGGTGTGGCTTTAAAAATTACAGAATTAGGTGGAAAAGTAGTTACTATTTCTGGACCTGATGGTTATATTCATGACGAAAAAGGGTTGGATGCTGATAAAATAAATTACTTATTATATTTAAGAGCTTCTAATAACGATATCGTTTCTCCTTATGCAGACGAATTTCCTGAAGCTACATTTTACCCAAATGAAAAACCTTGGAGCGTAAAATGTGATATTGCAATGCCTTGTGCTACTCAAAATGAATTAAATGGAGATGATGCAGCTAAATTAGTTGCAAATGGTGTACAATATATAGCTGAAGTTTCTAATATGGGTTGTACTGCAGAGGCAGTTCATATTTTTCATAAAGCTAAAATTTTATATGGACCAGGTAAAGCTGTAAATGCTGGTGGTGTTGCAACTTCTGGGTTAGAAATGACTCAAAATGCAATGAAAATGAATTGGACTAAAGAAGAAGTAGATGATAAATTAGTTCAAATTATGCACTCTATTCATACAGCGTGTTTAAAATACGGAACTGAAGAAGATGGTTATATAAATTATGCTAAAGGAGCAAATATTGCAGGTTTTATTAAAGTAGCAGATTCTATGTTAGACTTAGGTGTTATTTAAACTAAGCAACATATTTAAAGAAGAAAAAGCATCATTTAGTTGATGCTTTTTTTTTGCATCAAACTAAAATATCAAACTTCATATTTATATTAATAATTTTTTGGAAACATCGATATTATTCTATTTGTACAATTTTTCATCAATTATTTCGCAATAAATTATGATGAAAAACTAAGTCATCAATTCACGAACTTTAATTATTGTAAAATATTTTTGTTTACCAACATAAAAATCCAAAGGATTTTTAAAATTAGTGAATTCGTGGCAAAAATTTGATACAATCGAAAATTTGAAATTAAATGTTAGAAAGTTTTAATTTAGTCTTGGTTCTTAAAACGAAGCAATCTTATCATTTTTTATCAAACAAAATAAATTTTATTTTAAATTGATGTAATAATAATAAGATACTTAATTTTATAGCATTGAAAATTATTATATTTACAGCATTATCTTTTATATAATTCGTAAAAAAACATACTTTAAATTATGGAATCAAAAATTAAAGAGTTCATGAAAATGGTTAAAACTAGAAATAACCATGAACCAGAATTTTTACAAGCTGTTCAAGAAGTTGCAGAAACTGTAATTCCTTACATCGCAAAAAATGATATTTATAATGGTAAAAACATTCTTCTAAGAATGGTAGAACCAGAAAGATTAATTTCTTTTAGAGTTAGTTGGGTAGATGATGATGGAGAAATACAAGTAAATAGAGGGTATAGAATACAAATGAACTCTGCAATTGGTCCATATAAAGGTGGTTTGCGTTTTCACCCAACAGTAAATGCAAGTATTTTAAAGTTTTTGGCTTTTGAACAAGTATTCAAAAACTCTTTAACAACTTTGCCAATGGGTGGTGGAAAAGGAGGTTCTGATTTTGATCCAAAAGGAAAATCAGATAATGAAATTATGCGTTTTTGTCATGCTTTTATGAGCGAATTGTTTAGACATATTGGTTCAAATACTGATGTGCCAGCTGGAGATATTGGTGTAGGAGCTAGAGAAATTGGTTTTATGTTTGGTAAATATAAGCAGCTTTGTAACGAATTTACTGGGGTTTTAACTGGTAAAGGGCAATCTTGGGGTGGTTCTTTAATTAGGCCAGAAGCAACAGGTTATGGAAATGTTTATTTTGCAGACAATATGCTAAAGCGAAAAAATGATTCCTTTAAAGGAAAAAAAGTTGTTATTTCTGGTGCAGGAAATGTAGCCCAATATGCAGCTGAAAAAGCGATTGAATTAGGCGCAACTATTTTAACATTATCAGATTCTGGAGGTTATATTTTTGATGAAGATGGAATTGATACAGAAAAGTTAAAACACGTAATGTATATCAAAAATGAAAAAAGAGGACGAATTAGCGAATATGTAGATAAATATCCGAATGCAAAATATGTTGAGGGAGAAAGACCTTGGTCTGTAAAATGCGACATTGCTTTGCCTTGTGCAACTCAAAATGAGTTAAATGGCAAGGAAGCTAAAATGTTAATCGATAATGGTTGTATGTGTGTTTCTGAGGGTGCAAATATGCCTTCAACTCCAGATGCAGTGCATGCTTTTACAAAGGCAAAAATACTATTTGCTCCAGGAAAAGCAAGTAACGCTGGTGGAGTTGCAACTTCTGGTTTAGAAATGTCTCAAAACTCATTAAGAATTTCTTGGTCTAGAGAAGAAGTAGATTCTAGATTAAAAGATATTATGGAAGATATTCATGATTCTTGCGTACAATATGGAGAACAAGAAGATGGTTCTATAGATTATATAACTGGCGCAAATATTGCAGGTTTTGTAAAAGTTGCAGATGCTATGTTGGCTCAAGGTGTTATTTAAAAAAAGCAATTACGTTAGTATAAATAGGAAACGCATCAATGTATTGATGCGTTTTTTTGTTTTTTTGTGCTGATATAAAAATATGGACATTTTTCTCTTTATAGTTTTGGGTTTTTTTATAGCTGCTGGAGGCAGTATAACCCCTAGTTTTTTAAATTTAACGGTAGTAAAATTTAGTTTAAGAAATGGTGTAAAACCAGCACTTTATTTAATTGGTGGTTATGCAACTGTTTTATTTTTTCAGGCAAATATTGGTGCGTATTTATCGAATATTTTAATGGAAAATTCAGAATATATTACCTTAATTCAAAAAATAGGAACTGGTATTTTACTATTGTTATCAATCAATTTTTTTAGATTGTATTTTACATCAAAAGAGAAAAAAGAAAAAGTAGATATTCCTAAATCTAAGGCCTATTTTCATGGAGTTTTAATGTCTTCTTTAAACACAATTGCTATTCCTTTTTATTTTACATCAATTTCCTTTTTAATAGGATTAGAGTATTTTGAATATTCCTATTTAAATGGATTTTTCTTCTCTATTGGTTCAACTTTGGGTTCTTTTACATTGTATTCTTTGTATGCAATTGTTGCCAATAAAATTGAAGATAAGTTAACATATATTGCCACAAAAATGGATTTTATTTTAGGCTGTTTAACTGGTTTTGTTGCAATTGCAAATGCTGTATATTTGTATATCCAATAATATGTCTTGAATTTATTTTTACTTTTTTCTTCGGATTTTTCTTTTCGTTTGTGGGCTCAATTACTCCAAGTATGTTAAATATGACTGCTTTAAAAGTTAGTTTAGAAATTGATGAAAAAGCCTCAAATAGTTATGCCTTAGGGGTTTGTTTAGTAGTAATTCCACAAGTTTATATTGCTATAATTCTAACAAAATACATTACTGAAAACCCAACAATTTTAGAATCTTTAGAGAAAGCAGGAATTGTAATTTTCTTTCTATTATCATTCTATTTTTATAGAGAATCTAAAAAAAGTAAAATTCAAGTGGAAGGTATCACATCAAAAAAACAAAATACTTTTTTAACAGGAATTACCTTATCACTTTTAAACATGTTTGCCATTCCTTTTTTCTGTGGAATAGCAGTGTTATTAGAATCTTTTAAATTTTTTGGTTTTGATATTTTCTCGGTAATTTCTTTTATTTTAGGTTCTGTAATTGGAACCTATTATATCCTCTTTTTATATGGAAAATTTGCAAAAACGATTCAAAAAAGAACTGGAAAAATCACAAAAGATATCAACCTTATATTAAGTATTTTAACAGCATTTGTTGCTCTTTTTTCTTTGATTAAGTTGATTTATGGTTCTATGACTTAAATTTTTTTTTAAGACTTTCTACCTCTTTTAAATTTTTGAAAGTAAATCTTTATATCCTATTTTTAGATTTTAAATATTTTAAGATAGAACAAAATTAACAGCAACTCACCAAAAGTAATGTTACATTATGATAGAAAACAAATAAATAGTTTTTGTTTATTAAAATTTATAGAATTAGTATCTTGTTTTTAAACCATTTATATTTACAAACTAAATTTCTTAAATATGATTTCAAAATATTACGATATTAAAAACTTAAAAGGTGATTTAACTGGAGGTTTGGTTGCAGGTGTTGTTGCACTTCCTTTGGCATTAGCTTTTGGTGTACAATCTGGTTTGGGTGCAATTGCAGGCTTATATGGTGCAATTGCAGTTGGTATTTTTGCAGCTATTTTTGGAGGAACAGCTACACAAGCAAGTGGTCCAACTGGCCCAATGACAGTAGTTTCTGCAGCATTAGTTGCAAGTGCAATAGAGCTTACAGGAAGCCTAGAAAATGCCATGGGTATTATTGTACTCACATTTCTTTTAGGCGGAATTTTTCAAATTATTTTTGGGTTTATCAACATTGCTAGTTATGTAAAATATTTTCCTTATCCTGTAGTTTCTGGTTTTATGAGTGGAGTTGGGTTAATAATTATTATTCTACAATTATTTCCTTTTGCAGGTTTATCATCAGCAAAATCAACTTGGTTGGTAATGCAAGATCTACCAAGAATGTTTACAGATTTTAATTGGCAAGCATTGGTATTAGGAGGTTTAACAGTTTTTGTATACTACGTTTTTCCATATATTACAAAAATAATTCCAAGTGCTTTGGTTGCTTTAATCGTGGCTTCAATTGCTGCTTATTTTTTGCAATGGGATGTTCCAATAATTGGCGAAATTCCTTCTGGTTTGCCTTCTTTACAAATTGATGGACTTTTATCAATCGATTCAAATGCTTATATGTTAATTATAGAATATGCTTTAGTGCTTTCTGTTTTAGGTTCTATAGATTCCTTATTAACTTCTGTTATTGCAGATAATATGACCAAAACAAAACACAATAGTAATAGAGAATTAATTGGGCAAGGAATTGGAAACGCAATCGCTGCAATATTTGGCGGAATTCCTGGAGCTGGCGCAACAAAAGGAACTGTGGTAAATATTAATTCTGGAGGAACAACTAGAGTTTCAGGAACTATTCATGGTTTGGTTATGCTAACAGTTTTATTAGGTTTAGGAACATTAGCTGGGTATATTCCTTTAGCAGTTTTAGCAGGTTTATTAATACCAATTGGTTTTAAAATTATTGATACAAAAGGTTTAAAACACCTTTTAAGAGTGCCAAAGGCAGATGCTTTTGTGTTGATATTAGTATTGCTAATTACAACTTTTGGAAGTTTAATTCAAGCTGTAGGAATTGGGTTATTATTAGCATCATTACTATTTATGAAACGTGCAAGTGATATTGGAGAACAAGGATTAAGAGTTGGAACGTTAGCTGGTTTTGATGGCGAAAAACCCTGGCAAGATGAATTAGAATTTTATGAAAATTACAAAGACAAAGTATTTATAAAACATTTATATGGACCTTTATTTTTCGGGTTTACGTCTCATTTTCAAGATGAAATGAAAAACATTCCAGACGATGTTAAAGCATTGATTATAAGAATGGATAGAGTTCCTTATATAGATCAATCTGGTTTGTATGCTTTAGAAAACTCGGTTTTAGAATTGCATACTAAAGGGGTAAAAGTAATTTTGACAGCTGTGCAAGAACAACCAAAAGATAAATTAGCATCTATCGATATTGTACCAGATTTAATTTCTGAAGAGCACATATTTGATAACATAAATGATGCTTTCGATTATTTAAAGACAAATTTTAAATTATAAATAGTTACTATTTTGAATGATATTAAGATTGTAAAACAGATACTTTTAGAAGGAAAACACCAAAAACCAATTGTAACTGATGTTTTTTACAAAGAAACTCATCAACCAAAAAAAATAGTAATTTTTTGCCATGGTTATAAAGGTTTTAAAGATTGGGGAGCTTGGAATTTAATGGCAGAACAGTTTGCAGAAGCAGGTTTTTTCTTTATAAAATTCAACTTTGCATATAATGGAGGAACTCCAGAAAACCCAATTGATTTTCCAGATTTAGAAGCTTTTGGAAACAACAATTACACCAAAGAATTAGATGATCTAAAAAGTGTTTTAGATTGGATTTCATCCGAAGAAAAGTTTAAAACCGAAGTTAATATTGATGATATTGCTGTAATTGGTCATAGTAGAGGTGGAGGAATTGTGTTGATAAAAGCCAGTGAAGACGCAAGAATAAAAAAGGTGATTTCTTTGGCTTCAATTTCAGATATTGGCTCAAGAAGTTCTGTTACTGGCGATTTAGAAAATTGGAAAAAAGATGGCGTAAAATATGTTGTAAATGGAAGAACGAAACAGCAAATGCCACATTTTTATCAATTTTATGAGGATTTTAAAGCCAATGAACAACGTTTAAATATTCAAAAAGCTGTAGAACAAATTCAAATTCCACAATTGGTAATTCATGGTGATAAAGATACTTCTGTTGCTATTGTTGAAGGTCATAAAATACATTCTTGGAATGCAGAAAGCGCTTTAAAAATCATCGAAAACGCAGATCACGTTTTTAATGTTTCTCATCCTTGGGAAAAAGAAAATGTTTCAAAAGAATTAAAAGAAGTTATAGAAATTTGTATTGATTTTTTAAAGGATTAAAATCATATGAAAAGAAAATCTAATTTTTTTTTACTATTGATTATTGGATTCGTTATTTTTTCTTCATGCTTTTCAAATATAAACGATAAGAAGTTAAATATAGAAATATATGACTGTGTAGAGAAAAAATCAAAAAAACTTTTACAAGGACAATATAATATTTACGAAGAGTTTATAAAAACCGAAAAATTATTAATAGAGGAAGGCATCTTATTAGACAACAGTAAGATTAGCTACAAGAAAGCTTTGACAGAGCTTTTTGACTCAAAAAAAACAAAAGCCAAATACTTAAAAAGTTACAATAAAATTTTAGATAATATAGATTATTCAGGGATGTTATTTTTTTCAGAAACACTTACAACTCCATTCTCTTGTATTGGATTTTATTTAGAAAAGAATAACTTACATAAAACAGATAATTATTCTAAATATTATAAGGTTTTAAAAAAGGCATATCAAGATATGACACCTGAAAACCCTCAAATTTATTATGATTTAATTGATTTTACTCCAAACTATAAAATGGATGAAATTATTTTCAGAGCTCCAATTATTTCAGTTTTTATTGGTGTTTTATATCATAATGTAAGTATAGATTTGTTTAAATAATGGAATTACAACCTCCTTTTCGCAAGATAATTCATGTAGATATGGATGCATATTATGCATCTGTAGCAGAATTAGACAACCCAGAATTGCGAGGAAAAGCAATTGCTGTTGGTGGAGGTGGAGATAGAGGAGTCGTTTCTGCTGCAAGTTACGAAGCCAGAAAATTCGGTGTAAAATCTGCCATGAGTAATGTTTTAGCGAAACAAAAATGCCCACATATTATTTTTGTAAAATCGGATTTTGCACGGTATAAAGAGTTATCAGCACAAATAAGAGAAATTTTTTACGAATACACAGATTTGGTAGAACCTTTGTCTTTAGATGAAGCTTATTTGGATGTAACAGTTAATAAAAAAAACAATCCTTCTGCAAATGATATTGCAAGAGAAATCCGCCAGAAAATATTTGAAAAGACAGGTTTACGAGCCTCAGCAGGAATTTCTATCAATAAGTTTATTGCAAAAGTAGCATCCGATATTAACAAACCTAATGGTCAAAAAACTATTCATCCTGAAGAAGTTATCAAATTTTTAGAAGAATTACCTGTCAATAAATTTTACGGAGTTGGTAAAGTAACCGCTGCAAAAATGTACAATTTAGGCATTTTTGTTGGGAACGATTTAAAGAAAAAATCCTTGGAAGAACTATCACTTTTATTTGGGAAATCTGGTAATCACTATTATAATATTGTAAGAGGAATTCATAATAGCGAAGTAAAACCTAATAGAATTCGAAAATCGGTTGGCGCAGAAAGAACGTTTAGAGAAAATATTTCTTCGGAAATTTTTATGTTAGAAAAATTGCATGATATTGCTGATGAAATTGAAAAACGAATGCAAAAAAGCAATTCTAAAGGAAAAACAATTACCTTAAAAATTAAATATTCGGATTTTACAAGACAGACAAGAAGCAAAACAATGGAGCAATATATGAGTAAAAAAGAAGAGTTTTTCCCTATTGTAAAAGAATTGTTATATCAAGAAGTATTGGCAAATTCGGTACGTCTTTTAGGACTTTCTTTTAGCAATTTGAACATCAATAAGAAAGAACCAATTTGGGTGCAATTAAAGTTTGATTTCTAATTTTTCCTGCAAAATTTCAAAAAACATTTAGGTATTTTCTAATAAATAATGACTTTAAAAAGAACAAATTCAAAGAACACAGATTTTATTAAATTAGTAAAACAATTAGATGCCTATCTTAAAATTACTGATGAAGATGAACACGATTTTTACAATCAATTTAATAATATTGATGTTTTAAAAGAAGTTGTTGTAATTTATGCTGAAACTGAAATAAATTCAGCACAAGTAAATATTCCAGTTGGTTGTGGAGCTTTTAAAAAGTTTAATGATATTGCTGTTGAAATAAAAAGAATGTATGTTGTACCCGAAAAAAGAGAGCAAGGTTTTGCTCAAAAAATAGTATCTGAATTAGAAACTTGGGCAAAAGAATTGGGCTACAAAAAATGTGTTTTAGAAACAGGTAAAAGACAGGTTGAAGCTGTAAAATTTTATAAAAAATGTGGATATTCAATTATTTCAAATTATGGACAATACATAGGAATAGAGAACAGTATATGTTTTGAAAAAGAAATTTAAATGAACTACAGTTATTGGGAATTAAAAGAATGGTTTACCAACGTCGATTTTACGATTGTTGGTAGTGGAATTGTGGGACTAAATTGCGCTTTAGAATTAAAGAAAAAGCATCCAAAAGCAAAAATTTTAATTCTTGAAAAAGGAATGTTACCTCAAGGAGCAAGCACAAAAAATGCAGGTTTTGCTTGTTTTGGAAGTCTCTCTGAAATTATTGATGATTTAAACTCTCATACAGAACAAGAAGTTTTTAATTTGATTGCTAAACGTTGGAAAGGGTTACAATTATTACGCAAAAATTTAGGTGATGCAACTATCGATTTTCAACAAAATAAAGGTTTTGAATTGTGTGAATCTGGAGATTTTTTTCAGGAATGTATTGCTGAGAAAGAGAACATAAATCAACTGTTAAAACCTATTTTTAAAAGTGATGTTTTTTCAACTTGCGATAATACTTTTGGTTTTCAAAAAGTGCATCAACAATATATTGTTAATAATTTTGAAGGGCAGATTGATACAGGTAAAATGGCATCAGAATTATTAAAAAAAGTGCAGAGTTTAGGAGTTAAAATGCTGAATAATATTACAGTTGAAAGTTATATTGAAAACAATTCAAATATCAACATAAAAACCAACAAATTAGATTTTTATACAACTAAATTGCTAATTGCAACCAATGGTTTTGCGAGTCAATTATTACAAGAAAATGTGAAACCTGCAAGAGCGCAAGTTCTCATTACAAAACCCATAAAAAACTTACTTATTAAAGGCACCTTTCATTTAGATAAAGGCTACTATTATTTTAGAAATATTGATGATAGAATCTTATTTGGTGGAGGAAGAAATCTCGATTTTAAAACAGAAGAAACTACCGAATTTGGTGAAACAGAAATCATTCAAAATCAACTTGAAAAAATATTAAAAGAAACCATTTTGCCAAATACCAATTTTGAAATTGAACACAGGTGGAGTGGAATTATGGGCGTTGGCAATCAGAAAAAAGCCATCGTAAAACAAGTGTCTAACAATATTTTTTGTGGAGTTCGATTAGGAGGAATGGGCGTTGCTATTGGTAGTTTGGTAGGCAAAGAATTGGCAGAATTAATAAAATAATGAGCACAGAAAATTCAAATTACGATGTAGTTATAATTGGTGGAGGTTTGGCAGGTTTGTGCAACGCAATTCACTTGTCAAAATTTGGCAAAAGTGTTTTGCTGATTGAAAAAAACAGCTATCCAAAACACAAAGTTTGTGGCGAATATATTTCGAATGAGGTATTACCTTATTTAGATTTTTTAGAGATAAATCCTTTTGATTTTGGTGCCGTAAAAATTGATAATTTTCAATTATCAACCACAAATAACAAACTAATTAGTGCAAAATTACCTTTGGGAGGTTTTGGGATTTCTCGTTATCAATTAGATTTTATTCTATCAGAAAAAGCCAAAGAAAATGGCGTTAAAATTTTACAAGACACTGTTTTAAATATAAATTTTAAAGATGATATTTTCAATATTGAAACTAAAGAAAATAGCATTTTCAAATCAAAAATAGCCATTGGTGCTTTTGGCAAACGTTCGTTATTAGATGTAAAAATGGAGCGTAGTTTCATCAAAAAGAAATCACCTTATTTGGGTGTTAAAATTCATGTAAAAGGAAATTTTCAAGAAGATTTAGTGGCGCTTCATAATTTTAAAGGCGGTTATTGTGGCGTTTCTAAAGTAGAAAATGATGCCATTAATTTGTGTTACATTACTAGTTTTTCATCATTTAAAAAATATAAAAATATTGATGATTTTCAGGAAAATGTGGTTTTTAAAAACATATTTTTAAAAGAGATGTTTCAAAACTCAAAACCAATTTTTGAGCAACCTTTATCTATCAGTCAAATTTCTTTTGAAACCAAAAAACCTGTTGAAAAGAATATGATTATGTGTGGCGATTCTGCAGGAATGATTCATCCATTGTGTGGAAATGGGATGAGTATGGCAATTCAATCTGCACAAATTGCATCTAAACTCATTCTAAATTATTTAAATAATGAAAACTCATCAAGAAAAGAACTTGAAAACACTTATATTTCAACATGGAATAAACAATTTAGTTGGCGTTTAAAATCGGGTCATTTTATCGCAAAATTGTTTAGAAATGATAAAATTGCAAACATTTTACTCCAAATTTTAAGTAAAATGCCATTTTTATTGGCAATTATAATCAAACAAACGCATGGTAAATCAATAAAGCTATAATGGACTTTTTTATCAGTACAAAACAAAGAACAGACAAGGAAGAATTGATGGACGATTTTTCTATTGGTGGCGATTTATTACGAGACACTTTAGATAAATTAGAGAACATAAACAGATGGTTAGGAGGAAATAAAGCAACTGTAAATGGTTTGCAATCAATCTTAAAAAATCACCCAAAAGACCAAGAATTTACGATTGTAGATGTTGGCTGTGGACATGGAGATATTTTAAGAGATGTTGCTAAATTCGGACGAAAAAACAACTATAAATTCAAATTAATTGGAATTGATGCAAATCCAACAGCTATAAAATACGCAAATGAATTATCTTTAGAGTATGAAGAGCTATCTTTTGAAACCCAAGATATTTTTTCTGATGATTTTATTAAACGCGAGTTTGATGTTGTTTTAGCGACTTTATTTTTACATCATTTTAAACAACAGGAATTAGTGTCATTTTTAAAAAACACTTTAAAACAAACTAAAATAGGTATAGTTGTAAATGATTTACACAGACATAAAGTAGCTTATTATTTGTTTATGTTGTTATCTATTTTTATCAGTAATAAAATGATTATTGAAGATGGATTAACATCAGTTTTAAGAGGTTTTAAAAGAAAAGATTTAAAAGAAATGTCAAATAAATTAAACGTGAAACCAAATATTTCTTGGAAATGGGCATTTCGATTTTTATGGATTCTGAAGAGTTAAAATTAAACGCAAAGACGCAAAGTTTTTCGCAAAGGGCGTAAAGTGTTTTGTTTAAAACCTCTGTGAATCTCAGTGTAAAAAAAATATATGAAAGTAAAAATAACATCGGTTGCAAAGCAACTTCCAAAATATTATCGAGAAACAAAAGATATCATTCCATTTGTAGAATTGTGGATGCAGAATCAAGACACTCGTTTTAAAAGAAAAGTAACCAAACTTTTTGAAGGAGCAGGTGTTGACAAACGCTACTCAATTATGGATCCTGAAGAAGTTTTTACAGCCACTTCTTTCGAGGATAAAAATAATATTTACGCAAGAGAAGTTGTAAAATTAGCAGAACAATCACTCAAAAAATCTTTAGACAAGGCCAATTTAAAAGCTAAAGAAATCGATTATATTATTACAGTAAGTTGCACAGGAATTATGATTCCTTCTATGGATGCTTATTTGATTAATTCACTGCAAATGAAACAAGATATTGTTCGTTTGCCAGTTACAGAAATGGGCTGTGCAGCAGGTGTTTCAGGTATTATTTATGCAAAGAATTTCTTAAAATCGAATCCAAATAAAAGAGCAGCAGTTGTTGCTGTAGAAGCACCAACAGCAACGTTTCAGTTAGAAGATTATTCTATGGCAAATATTGTAAGTGCAGCCATTTTTGGTGATGGAGCATCAGCAGTAATTTTGTCTTCTTATCAAGATGATAAAGGCCCAGAAATAATAGATGAAGCCATGTATCATTTTTACGATGCAACACATATGATGGGTTTTAATTTGGTGAATTCTGGTTTGCAAATGATCTTGGATAAGGAAGTTCCACAGAAAATTTCCGATCATTTTCCTGCAATTGTGCATCCTTTTTTAGAACGAAATAAGGTAACAATTGATGCTATAAATCACTTGATTTTTCATCCAGGAGGAAAGAAAATTGTTCAAACTGTAGAAGATTTATTTGGAGTTTTAGGTAAAAATATAGACGATACAAAAGAAGTTTTACGTTTGTATGGAAACATGTCTAGTGCCACAGTTTTATATGTTTTAGAACGATTTATGGATAGAAACCCAGCAAAAGGTGAAAGAGGATTAATGTTAAGTTTTGGTCCAGGTTTTTCTGCGCAGAGAATATTGTTGGAGTGGTAACGAATCTAGACCTCACAGGTTTTTGAAACCTGTGAGGTCTCTTTAAAAAAACGAATTAATATGAAATATGAAGTTTTAGTCGAAGATTCTTTTTATCACGTTTATAATTGTGGAAACAATAAAGGAAACATTTTTATTGAGGAACAGAATTATTCTTATTTTTTAAAGTTAACTAAAAATCATCTTTCTAAAACTTCTAATATTTTAGCATACTGCTTATTAAAGAATCATTTCCATTTTTTAATTAAAACGAAAGAAAATATAACTTCAAAAGAAATTTCTCAATCATTTTCAAATCTATTTAATTCGTATTCAAAAAGTATCAATAAAAAATATGGGAGAAGTGGAAGTTTATTTAAAGACCGATTTTCGAGAATAAAATTAGATAATGAAGAGTATTTAAAAAATTTGATTCTTTACATTCATTTAAATCCAATACATCATCAATTTGTAGACGATTTTAGAGTTTACAAACACTCATCTTACAATTCAATATTGTCTAATAAACCAACAGATTTATTAAGAGAAGATGTTATAAATCTTTTTGAAGAAAGGAAAAACTTTATTGATGCACATCAAATTAAAGAGGTAAATATTTTAGAAATCTTAACGTTAGAATAAAGCACAAGACCTCACAGGTTTTTGAAACCTGTGAGGTCTGAAAAAAGAAGCAAATGAACCAAACAGAAATCATAAAAAACCTCCCTTATCAAAAACCTTTTTTGTTTGTGGATGAACTTACAGAAATTTCAGAAAACGGAATTATTGGAAATTACGCATTCAAAGAAAACGAGTTTTTTTATGAAGGTCATTTTAAAGATAATCCAATTACGCCAGGCGTAATTTTAACAGAAACAATGGCACAAATAGGTTTGGTTTGTTTGGGAATATATCTTCTAAAAAATGCAATTTTATCCGAAGAAAAAAAACCGAAAATAGCCTTAACTTCAAATCAAGTTGATTTCTTTTTACCAGTTTTACCAAACGAAAAAGTAACGGTTATCTCAGAAAAAGTATACTTTAGATTTAACAAACTGAAGTGTAAAGTAAAAATGATAAATCCTAAAAACGAAGTAGTTTGCAGAGGAATTATTTCTGGAATGATAATAGTTTAATCCGTGAAATCCGTGTCAAATAATCCACATAAATGAAAAACAGAGTCGTAATTACAGGTTTAGGAGTTGTTGC
Organism: Polaribacter sp. Hel_I_88; assembly: GCF_000687935.1. Taxonomy (NCBI): domain Bacteria; kingdom Pseudomonadati; phylum Bacteroidota; class Flavobacteriia; order Flavobacteriales; family Flavobacteriaceae; genus Polaribacter; species Polaribacter sp. Hel_I_88. The sequence continues at coordinate 1,458,181 of NZ_JHZZ01000001.1, forward strand.
CCCAAATGGAGTGGGTTTATCCGCTTTTACAAAAGCTATTAAAGCTGGTAAATCTGGAATTACATTTCATCAAGCATTAAAAGATAAAGGTTTTTCTTGTTGTATTGGTGGAATTCCAGAAATATCCGAAGAAAAAAAGCTAGAATATTTATCGCCTTTGCAATTAAGAGGATTCAACTCAACATCAATTTTATATGGATGTATGGCTGGAATTGATGCATGGAAATCAGCAGGTTTTTCTGTTGATGAAAATTCAGAATTAGATTACGATTCAGGTTTGATATTTGGCACAGGAACATCAGGAATTGAGAAATTTAGAGAATCGATTTACAAAATTGATGACCAAAAAGTAAGACGCTTAGGAAGTACTTCTGTAGTGCAAACCATGGCAAGTGGAATATCTGCATATTTAGGTGGAATTCTTGGTTTTGGGAATCAAGTGACCACAAATTCATCTGCGTGTACAACAGGAACAGAAGCTTTATTGTTAGGATTTGAAAGAATCAAAAATGGAAAAGCAAAACGTATGTTAGTTGGCAGTTCAAGCGACTCAAGTTTATACACTTGGGGAGGTTTTGATGCAATGAGAGTAATGAGTTATAAGCATAATGAAAGCCCAGAAAAAGGCTCAAGACCCATGAGTGAAACTGCTGCAGGTTTTGTACCTGGAAGTGGAGCAGGAGCTTTGGTGTTGGAATCTTTAGATAGTGCTTTGGCAAGAAAGGCAACTATTTATGCAGAGGTTTTAGGAGGCAATATAAATTCTGGTGGCCAAAGAAATGGAGGCACTTTAACTGCGCCAAATGCAGAAGCTGTTCAAAAATGTATTACAGATGCTATTATTGACGCTAACATTTCTGCTGATGAAATTGATACGATTAATGGCCATTTAACAGCAACAACAAAAGATAGTTTAGAAATAGAAAATTGGACAAAAGCCTTGGAAAGAAAAGGAGATGATTTTCCTTATATAAATTCGATAAAATCGCAAATTGGACATTGTTTGGCAGCAGCTGGCGCCATTGAATCTGTTGCTTCTGTTTTGCAGATTAAGGAACAATTTGTGTTTCCGAATATCAATTGTGAAGATGTACATCCAGAAATTTCTGAATTAATTGCTAACGATAAAATTCCGACTAAACTGATCGAGAAAAACATTAATATTGTAGCAAAAGCAAGTTTTGGTTTTGGTGATGTAAATGCTTGTGTTATCTTTAAGAAGTTTGAAGCTTGATGTTTGAAGTAGGAAGAAAAAACGGATATTTGATTAGTATTTAATATAAAATTATGACAAAAGAAGAAATCATAAAGAAATTAACGACGATTGTAAAACCTTATATTCATAATGAAGAAGGTTTTAAAAACATGAATGAAGATACCGATTTTATAAAGGATCTAGATATTAATTCTGCAAATTTGGTGGATATTATTTTAGATGTAGAAGATGAATTTGATATTCATATTGACAACGATTCAATGGAAAAAATGCTTTCTGTAAAAGAAACTGTCATTATTATTCAAACTAAAATGAACGCTTAAATGATTGGCAATGATGTTGTTGATTTAAAACTAACAAAAACCGAAAGTAATTGGCAACGTAAAGGATTTTTAGAGAAACAATTTACCGATTCTGAAATCAGCGAAATCTTAAATTCAACAAATCCATTTGTAAAAGTTTGGCTGTTTTGGAGCATGAAAGAAGCTGCTTATAAATGCTATGTTCAAGAACATCAAAAACGATTTTTTGCACCTAAAAAATTTTCTTGTAAAATAATTTCAGATAAGGAAGGAGTTGTGCAAATTGAATCTAAGAAATACTTTATAAATTATTTAATGTCAAATAATTATATAGTTTCAGTAGCTAGAAAAACTAAAAAAATAAAAATGGTTTCAGAGTTGATTTTTATTGATAAAAAAGAAAGTTCAACCAAAATTATTGATGATAAATTATTGTCCTTTTTTACTAATGAAACTCAACTTTTAAAGAACGATTTAGGAATTCCTTCTTTGTATCAAAATAACAAAAAATTACCGATTTCAGTTTCAAAAACACATCATGGAGATTATGGTGCATTTGCTTTTACATTTCAAAAATAATCTATATAATATTTTTTTTTCGATGAAAAAACTGCTAGTATTTATCTTTCTTTTTTGTGCTTTTTCGAGCTTTTCTCAAGAACTTTTGCAAGATGATAAAAATTCTTCTATTACGTTTACCATTAAGAACTTTGGTTTTGATGTAGAGGGTTCTTTTAGCAATTTTAAAATAGTAAGTAATTTTAATGCTGATAATTTAAAAGAGAGTTTTTTAAAGGCAAATATTCCAGTAAATACAATATTTACAGACTCTAAAGCTAGAGATGAACATTTACTAAAATCTGATTATTTTGATGTTGAAAACTATCCAGAAATAGTATTTGAATCTTCAGCAATAGAAAAAAACACAGCTAATAAATTTATTATAAAAGGAATTTTAACCATAAAAGGAATTAAAAAAAACATAGAGACTTTATTAGAAGTTGATGACACAGAAAATAACATTATAATTTCCTCAAATTTTATGATTAATAGAAAAAATTTTAATGTTGGAGGCAGTAGTTTTATACTTTCTAAAAATGTAGATATTAAAATGATATATGTTGCAACTAAAAATTAAACAGCAACTTTTTGAGTTATGTAAAAAGTTTGTTGATAAACGTTTGCAAACGGTTGAAGAAATTATAACATCGAACCAAAAAGCTTTGCAATCTGAAACGAAGAGTTCTGCTGGAGACAAGCATGAAACTGCCAGAGCCATGTTGCAGCTAGAGATGGAAAAAGCGAGTCAGCAATTGGAAGGAATTTCTGTAATGAATCAAATTTTATCAAAAATTGATATTTCTAAAATGTCTAAAATTGCACATTTAGGAAGCATTATTATTACAGAAAAAGCCAACTACTTTTTAAGTATTTCAGCTGGCAAGCTAACAGCTTGTGGTAATAACTATTTTGCGATTTCTGTATCATCACCCATTGGAAAACTGTTATTGAGAAAAAAAGAAAACGAGGAAATTGTTTTTAATGGGAATTTGATAAAGATTAAAGAAGTTTTTTAAAAAGTTTCTATCCAGATTTTTAAGTCAATTTCTTTCCCTTTTTCTAATTCTTCAATATGGTTTAAAAAAACAATTTGTTTTTCAACTTCAGCTTCAATTAACCAAAAAGCACCTTTAAAATAAGAGTTTAAAACAGTTCCAGTAATATCAGATGTTTCTACAATTTTTAGTTGATGAGGATATAATAAATGTTTTTCACCATCAATAATAATAATTTCATTTACATCATCAAACAAAGCTGCAACATATTTCTCTTTTGGATTTTTGTAAATTTCTTTAGGATTATCGTTCGCTAAAATTTTGTTATTTCTGATGATTAGTAAGCGATCAGCAAAAGAAAGTGCATCATTTTTATCATGAGTAGCAACAATACAAGCAATATTTTTTTCTTTTAAATACGCAAACAAACGTCTTCTTAATGAGTTTTTTTTGAAGTTGTCTATTTGTCCAAAAGGCTCATCTAACAAAATTAATTCGGGTTCATTTGCCAAAGCTCTAGCAATAGCAACACGTTGTTTTTGGCCACCACTTAAATTTTTAACTTTCGTGTTTTCGAAAGCTTTCATTTCAATAACCTCCAACAATTCTTGGGTTCTTGCTTCACTTTCTTCAGGATAAAAACGAGATAAGAATTTTTTAATGTTTTCTGAAACAGAAATGTAAGGCATCAAATCAAAATCTTGAGCAACATATTTAAAGAAATCCATTCCTGGAACCAAATGAAATTCTGGTCCTAAAACCTGATTTTCATTCCAAAAAATAGTGCCTTTTTGTAGATCTAACAAACCATAAATTGCTTTTAGTAAAGTAGATTTTCCACAACCACTTTCGCCCATTACACAAAGGTGTTCACCTTTTTGCAACGTGAAATTGAAGTTTTCTAAAACTGTTTTGTTTTTAGAATATCCAAAAGAGATGTTGTTTACTTGAAGCATAAAAAATTATAAAAAACGGTTATACCAACTATCTTCAATTGGTATTTCCCAGAAGTTTTTAAAATCGTGATTGTTGGTTATTAAATTATCAAAAATGATGGTTTTTGCAGTAACAGCTCTATTTTTTACCAATTTTTTGAAGTCTTTCAATTCTTTATATTGTACAAATTCGCCTTGTTTAAAACAAACATTCATTTTATCTAGCAACTCAACTTTATAGGTTTCTTGCAGTTCTAAAATAAAAGAAACAGAAGCATCAATATCAGTATTTGTAATGGTAGCATTTTCATCATCAGCAATTAAAACAATAAACCTGTTGTATAAAAACTGATAAGAAACTTTGAAGTTTTCGTCTTCTTTTTTCCAATTTTCAACAAATGTTTTTATTTTTTGCTCAATTTCTGGAATTTCAGCAGGATAAAATTTTCTATTAGAAGGATAAATCCAAACTTTGGCATCTTCAGAAATTTCGTTATAATCAACAAACATTATATAAGTTTTAAGTTGCAAAGATACCAAAGAAAAATCGCAAACTTGAATTTTTCAAATTTGCGATTTTAATCTATTTTATAAAGTTTCGTTTTGTTTATAAAGATGATTGTATCAACGCAACAAAATCTTCTTGTGTACTTAATCCTTTGTCTTTATTATACCAAACTTGTAAGAATTCTTTAAATTGAGCATCTAAACTACCATGTGTTTCCTTGTAATCTGCAGCCATTTTTGTAGCAACATTTGGTCTTGGTCCCCAAGTATCAATTACGTTATTATCTTTGTCTAATGCAATTAATTTAGGAATAGATCTACCACCATTTGTCAAAAACAAATCCATTAATTCTAAGTTTTCATCACGTAAAACTAATTTTAAATTGATGTTTTTATTTAGTTCAGCCATTTTATGAATAATTGGCAAATTCTGAGCAGCATCTCCACACCAGCCTTCAGTAAGCACCAACCAAGTTTGTGGTGTTGCTAATTTTTGAATTACTTGAGTTGTTTCATCAGAAATTTTTGTGGTTTTATCCAAACGTTTCATTCTGCTCTCATTCAATTTGCTATAATTTAAAATATAGTCAGATTGTTCTGGCCCAGTAGATTTTCCGTCTGCCAATAATGTTTTTACTAAATCTCTATATTCTTGATAAGTATAGGCGTTTTTTAAACTATTTTCGATACTTTTTTTCATTATTCTTATTTTATACAAAGGTATTATTCTATAATAATTTTGGTTGTAACCAATGTTACCAAAAATTATTTTTTTGAAGTAGACGTATTAAAATAGATACCTTACAAGGCTATAGGTTATTGATTTTTTAAACTTTCAAGAATGTCTTCTGTCATCGTTTTTAAATCGAATTTATGCTCCCAATTCCAATCATTTCTGGCTTTAGAATCATCAATTGTTTGTGGCCAACTGTCTGCAATTTGTTGTCTGAAATCTGGATTATAGGTAATTTCAAAATCAGGAATATGCTTTTTAATTTCTGCAGCAATTTCTTTAGGAGTAAAACTCATGGCTGCTAAATTATAGCCATTTCTAATGCTTAAATTTTTAGCATCTGCTTGCATTAATTGAATGGTTGCATTAACAGCATCATCCATATACATCATTGGTAAAGTTGTATTTTCAGATAAAAAACACTCGTATTTTTTATCTTCTAAGGCTTTAAAATAAATATCTACAGCATAATCTGTGGTACCTCCACCTGGTTTCGTTTTCCAAGAAATAATTCCTGGATAACGCAGACTTCTTACATCAACCCCAAATTTATCATGATAATAATTACACCAAAACTCACCAGAAACTTTACTAATTCCGTACACTGTAGAAGGTTCCATAACCGTTTTTTGTGGTGTATTTTCTTTAGGAGTTGTTGGGCCAAAAACAGCGATAGAACTTGGCCAATATATTTTTTCGATATGTTTCTCTTTTGCTAAATCCAATACAGCCAACAAAGAATTCATGTTTAAGTTCCAAGCTTTTTGAGGCATTTTTTCTGCTGTTGCAGATAACATTGCAGCCAATAAATAAACTTGAGTAACACCATATTTTTGGATAACTTGTAAAATTGCTTCCTTATCTGTAGCATCAATTTTTTCAAAAGGTCCAGAAGTCATTAGTTCTAAACTGCCTTCTCTAATATCTGAAGCTATAATATTATTATTGCCATATAATTGGCGTAATTTTTCAGTAAGTTCGGTGCCTATTTGTCCACTTGCACCTAAAACTAAAATAACGGTTTTCATAAAACGAAATTGAATTATTATTAACAACAAAGGTACTTATTTTTATTATTCGCAATTAAGATTCTCTACATCAATTTTTGTTATAGTATCCTTAATTTATTTGTTTAAAAAATTATGTTTTCTATAAGGAAATCAGTTTTAAAAATTGTTTATTTTTACAAACTCAATTTATAATTTTGAAATACTTTTCGATCCTTTTATTATTTGTTTTTATTTTTTCTTGTGATAAAAAACAAGAAACCACCACGCAGCAAGAAGATAGCAAACCACTTTTAAGTGTTGAAAACGAATTTTCCTCTGTAAAAGGAATAAACCCGATTTTTAGAAAAGATGTTGAAGAATGGAAAGAACTAAACGCAGTTACTGATTTTTTAGAGAGATTTAAAAAAGCATCTCCAAAAGAGGTTTTAAGTAATGCTTTAGAGTTAAAAGGCTTAGTAGAGTCTTTAAAAGATAGTATAAAACCAGTAATATTTAATGCTTCATCTTTTGATGCTAGGATAAATATTTTTTACAACGAAACTTTACGATTGGCAGATATGACTACAATACCTGCAATACAAGCGCAGGAAGTAAACGTACAAACAGAAAAAATTTTAGAAGCTTTTTCTGCTGTAAATGCAAAAGTAAATACCATTTTATCTAAAAAAAGATTCGAAGACGAAATAGATATTGATGTAAGTTTTATTGGCTTAGATTCAACAAAAATAGATAGTATTTCTAAAAAAGCCATCAACCAACAGCTGCAGAATAGAAAGATCAATAAAAAAGAGGATTTAGAATTACAAAAAAATCAATAATGATACAAAAGGGAATTTCAATTTTTGCGTTAATGTTTATTTTAGTTGGTTGCAATTCTGATAAAGAAATTTCTATTTCGGAAAGTAGCGTAATTAAAAATAATGTAAACACTCTTTTAAACGATTGGCATTTAGCAGCATCAGAAGCAAATTTTGAAAACTATTTTAGTAAAATGGATAGCATTTCTGTTTTTATTGGTACAGATGCTACTGAAAATTGGAATAAAGAACAATTTATAAACTACAGCAAACCATATTTTGATAAAGGAAAAGCGTGGAGTTTTAATACGTTAGAAAGAAATATTTACCTAAATAATTCAGGAACTTTTGTATGGTTTGACGAACTTTTAAACACACAAATGGGTACTTGTAGAGGTTCTGGAGTATTGGAGAAAAAAGGCAATTCTTGGAAAATTAAACACTATGTTTTGTCGATTGCAATTCCAAATGAAGATGTAAACGCAGTTATTGAAGCAAAGAAAAAGAACGATGCTATTTTTCTAAAGAACTTTTAACTTTAAAGATTTAAATCTACTTATTATTTTCAACATAGTCTCTAGCAGTTTCCTCATCTTTTTTAAGTTGATGAACTAATAATTCAACAGATTCAAATTTATATTCATCTCTTAAAAAATAAAGTAATTCAATCGATAAATGTTGGTTGTACAAATCTTTATTAAAATCAAAAAAATGTACCTCAATAGTTTGGTGATTTCCATTTACAGTGGGTCTGCTACCAATGTTCATCATTCCAAAAATTGTCTTTTTATCAATCGTAGATTTTACCACATAAACTCCTGTTTTTGGTATTAATTTATACGTTTCTTTAACATCGATATTTGCTGTAGGATACCCAATTTTACCACCTAATTTTTTACCATTTACAACAGTACCATTTAGCATAAAATTGTAACCCAAATAATTATTAGCAGTTTTTAGATTACCAGCGTGCAAAGCACGCCTAACTTTTGTAGAACTTACAGAAACACTATCTATATCTTGTGCAGGTATTTCCTCTACAATAAAATCGTATAAATGGCTATATTCTGTTAATTGTGTGATATTTCCTTCTCTATTTTTACCAAAATGATGATCATAACCGATAATTAATTTTGATATATTTAGTTGATTTACCAAAATATCTCTTACAAACTCTAAAGCTGTTGTTTTAGAAAATTCTTTACTAAAAGGATGAATAATCAAATAATCTAAACCTGTTTTCTCTAACAAAACAGCTCGCTCATCAATTGTATTTATCAACTCTAAAGAAGCATCTTTTTGTAACACCATCCTTGGATGAGGAAAAAAGGTGAGCACAACAGATTTTTTTCCTACCTTTTTTGCTTCAGAAACCAGTTTTTTAATAATTTGTTGATGTCCAAAATGCACACCATCAAAAGTACCAATAGTTACAAAAGTTTGCGTTGAAGAAGAGAAGTTAGAGATTCCTTTTACGATTTTCAAAAACTAAATATTTAATAAATTTTAGAGTGCAAATGTACAATAAAGAGAGTTTAAAATGATTAATAAGAGGATGTTTTGGGCTAGCTATATGATAAATTAAAGAACCTTAATTTGTTAAAACTGTAAATAATTGATTGATTTATTCATAAAGTCAAAAAAATTTGTATTTTGCATGATAGTTAACAAACAATTAACAAATAAACCAAATTATGATAAAAAAGATTTTATTTGTAGCATTTATAGCTTTCGGAAGTCTTGCTATGGTTGGGCAAACTACAATAACAGGAACCGTTAAAGATGCTAATACAGGAGAGACTCTTCCTGGAGCAAACATTAAAGTTGCTAATAAATCTGTTGGTACTACAACAGATTTTGACGGAAATTTTGAGTTAAAAGTTACAGACAACCCACCTTTTACATTAGAAATATCTATGTTAGGGTTTCAAATGAAAGAGGTTGAGATTACTAAAAAAAATCAAAGAATAGAGGTAACTTTAGAAGAGAACGCAACTTCTTTAGATGAGATTGTAGTATCTGCATCAAGAACGCCTGAACGTGTTATGGAATCTCCAGTAACCATTGAAAGAATGGATGCTAGATCTATAAAAAACACAACTTCACCTTCATTTTACGATGGATTAGAAAATTTAAAAGGTGTAGATGTAAATACAAACAGTTTAACATTTAAATCTGTAAACACTAGAGGTTTTGCAACATTCGCAAATACACGTTTTATGCAGTTAGTAGATGGGATGGATAATTCATCTCCTGCATTAAACTTTGCAATTGGAAACCTTTTAGGAATGTCTGAATTAGATGTGAATACTGTAGAATTATTACCAGGAGCATCTTCTGCTCTTTATGGTGCAAACGCATTTAATGGTATTATGTTTATGACAAGTAGAAGTCCTTTTAACGATCAAGGAATTAGTTTTTCTTATAAACAAGGAGTTACTACACAAGAAGCAGCAGGAACAAATGAAGTGTATGATGTTAATATTAGAATGGCATATGCTTTCTCAGAAAAACTTGCAGCAAAAGCAACATTAGCATACTTACAAGGTACAGAGTGGTTTGCTACAGACCATAGAAATACTAGAAATGGAGAATATGCTCCTGGAGACAGGTCTTTAAACGATTATGATGGTTTAAATGTGTATGGAGATGAAGTTGCTACAAATTTAGGTGGAGCTGTTGGAAGAGTTAGTAGAACAGGTTATGAAGAGCAAGATTTAATGCTAGATTATGAAGCAAAAAGTGTAAAATTAAATACAGCTTTGCATTATAGACCTTTTGGAGATGACAGATTGGAAGTAATTTTTAACTCTAAATTTGGAACAGGGAATACTATTTATCAAGGTGCAAACAGATACAATATTAGAGACTTTTATTTAGCGCAACAAAAATTAGAGGTTAGAGGTAAAAACTTTTTTGTAAGAGGATATGTTACTACTGAAGATGCAGGTAATTCTTATGATTCACGTTTCGCAGCTATTAACATTAATAGAAGATGGAAATCTGACCAAGACTGGTTTACACAATATGCAGGGACTTATTTAGTAACAGGTTCTCATCAAGCAGCAAGAGCAGCAGCAGATACTGGGCGTTTAATTCCAGGAACTCCTGGGTTTAAAGCAGCTTTTGATGAAGTTACTGCAGACCCAAATTTAGCAACAGGTGCAAGATTTCAAGATCAAACAAAATTATATCATGGAGATGTAAACTACAATTTTCAAGATGTTATTGAGTGGGCAGAATTCCAAGTTGGTGGTTCTTATAGAAGATATTCATTAAATTCTAATGGAAGTATTTTTACTGATAATGATGGTCCTATTGATTATGATGAATATGGAGTGTACACACAAATGCAAAAGAAATTTTTAGAAGACGATCGTTTAAAATTAACAGCTTCTGTTCGTTATGACAAAGCACAAAATTTTGATGGTAACTTTTCACCAAGAGTTTCTTTGGCTTATGCAGGAGGAGAAAATAAAAATGATAACTTTAGAGCATCTTTTCAAAAAGGATTTAGAAACCCAACAACACAAGATCAATATATTGGTTTAGATGCAGGTGCAGCAATTTTAGTAGGTTCTGCTCCAGACAACTTAGACAGGTATACAAGTACACCTTTACCAGTAAGTACAGCAGGTCAAGTAATTTTAGGAAGCCAAACAACTACTTTATCTGGTAGATTGGCTTATGAGAATTCTTTTGCAGCAAGTTCTGTTCAGGCAGGTGCTCCAACAGCATCTAGTGCTCCATTGGTAAAACCAGAAGAAGTTACTGCTTTCGAATTAGGATATAGAGGTTTAATAAATGCAGGAGATTCTAGAATAACTTTAGATGTAAGTGCATATTATAATCAATATAACGACTTTATTTCTGCTAAGAACGTTTTAGTTCCTTTCTATGGAACTGTTGGAGATAATAGTTTATCTCTTTTAGCACTTCAAAATGGAGATTTTAAAGCGTTTCAAGTATACACAAATACGAGTGCAGATATAAATTCTTATGGAGCGTCATTAGGATTAAATACAAAGGTTTTTAATGGTTTTGATTTAGGATTAAATTACACCTATGCTAAATTTGATTTTGATCAAGCATCAGATCCAGATTTTGAAGCAGGTTTTAACACACCAGAGCATAAAGTAAAAATTCAATTTGGTAAAACAGATTTATTTGAAAACTTTGGTTTTAACATAAATGCAAGATGGCAAAATGAGTTTTTATGGGAATCTACTTTCTTAGATGCAACAGTAGATGCAAGAACTGTATTAGATGCACAAATTAACTATACTGTACCAGCTTGGAAATCTACTTTTAAATTAGGAGGTGCAAATTTAGGTGGACAAGAATATTTTAGTGCGCCAGGAGTTGGAGCTATAGGTTCTCAGTATTACCTTTCTTGGTCAATTAATAATTAATAAAAAATATATCAATTCATGAAAAATTATAAATATATAGGTTTGTTCCTTTTATCATTAGGAGTTATCTCTTGTGATGTAAACAACGATTTAGATCCAATTTTAGAAGAAACAGGGCCAGTAGTACAATTAAACACAAACGGATTAGATTTTTCTAGTTATGTTTCTGTAGGAGCTTCTTTTACTGCAGGTTTTACAGACAATGCATTATTTATTCAAGCACAAGAAAATTCATTTCCAAACATACTAGCAGGTAAGTTTAGTACAGATTTTTCTCAACCTTTAATGAATGATAATATTGGTGGTTTGTTATTAGGTGGAAACGTAATTCAAGGACCTAGACTTTATTTTAATGGTGCAGGACCAACAGGATTAATGGCAACACCAACTACTGAGGTTACAACTTCTGTTGCTGGTAACTTGAATAATTTTGGTGTTCCAGGTGCTAAAAGTTTTCATTTTGTTGCTCCAGGTTATGGTAGTTTACAGGCACTACAGTTAGGGAGAGCAAATCCTTATTTTGTAAGGATGGCTTCAGGTGCTAATGCAACTGTTTTAGGAGATGCTATGGCTCAAAGTCCAACATTTTTTACCTTATCAGAAATTGGTGGTAATGATGTTTTAGGTTATGCTACTTCTGGTGGTTCTGGAGTAGATCAAACAGGAAATATTGATCCAAGTACTTATGGTCAATCAGATATTACAGATCCAAATGTATTTGCGAGTGTTTTTAGCAGTATGGTTACAACATTAACTAGTGGTGGTGCAAAAGGAGTTGTTGCCAATGTTCCTTACATTACAAATTTAGCTCATTTTACAACTGTACCTTTTAATCCAGTTCCTTTAGATGCTGCAACAGCAACTCAATTAAATAGCCAATTGTTAGGGCCAGTAATTCAAATTTTAACTGCTTTGGGGCAGCCAGATAGAATTTCTTTGCTTGAGGCATCTAGCAGTAATAAGTTACTTTTAAGAGACGAAAATCTTACAGATTTTTCAGCACAAATTTCTGGAGCATTACAACAAGCTGGAGTATCTGCTGCTCAAGCACAATTAATGGGAAGTTTATATGGACAAGCAAGACATGCAACTTCAGCAGATTTATTTGTATTGCCATTATCTAGTCTAATAGGTACTTCTAAAGCAAACATCCCAGCACCATTTAATACAATAGGTGTTACGTATCCTTTAGATGATAATTTAGCATTAACACCACAAGAACAATTAGCAATTAAAACTGCTACAGATGCTTACAATACAACTATAGCAGCTGTTGCAAGTGCAAACCCTAATGTTGCTTTGGTAGATTTTAAAGGTCTTTTAGAGCAATCAGCTAACGGTATTGCTTTTGATCGTTATACATTAACGACAAATTTAGTTACTGGTGGTTTAATTAGCTTAGATGGTATTCATTTAACAGGTAGAGGATATGCTTTAATGGCTAACAAAATTATGGAAGCTATGGACGCAGAATTCGGTACTAATTTTACAATTGCTACAAATGGTTTAGCGAAAGCAGATGATCATCCAACAAACTACTCACCAGCATTGAGATAGTAATATTATATTATAGAAAACAAAAAAGGTTGAGAATTTAATTCTCAACCTTTTTTTATTTTAAAAAATCTAGCTTTTATAAAAGCATCATTTTTGCTCTTTTAACACCAGCAACTAAAACATCGATTTCTTCTTTTGTATTATAAAAAGAAAAAGAAGCTCTTACTGTTCCTGGTATTTTATAATAATCCATAATAGGTTGTGCACAATGATGCCCTGTTCTAACAGCAATGCCTAATTTATCTAAAATTGCTCCCATATCATAAGGGTGAACTCCATCAATATTAAATGAAATAACCGCTGTTTTTTTGTTTGACGTTCCATATATTTTAAGACCCTCAATTTTTAGTAATTCTTGGGTTCCATAGTTTAAAAGTTCGTCTTCGTACTTGGCAATAGTATCAAAACCGACAGAATTCATATAATCTAAAGCTGCACCAAAGGCAATTCCTCCGCAAATATTTGGAGTTCCAGCTTCAAATTTATGAGGTAAACCTGCATAGGTTGTTTTTTTGAAAGATACAGTAGCAATCATTTCTCCTCCACCTTGATAAGGAGGTAATTTCTCTAACCATTCTTGTTTTCCATATAGAAATCCAACACCTGTTGGCCCACATAATTTATGAGCAGAAGCTACATAAAAATCAGCATCTAAAGCTTGGACATCTGGTTTGATGTGTGGAGTTGCTTGAGCACCGTCAATTAAAACAGCAGCACCAACTTTGTGAGCAGCTTCTATTATTTCTTCAATTGGGTTTACTGTTCCTAAAGCATTAGAAACATGGTTACAAAAAACTAATTTCGTTTTATCGTTTAAAAGTTGATGATACGTTTCCATATCTAAAGAGCCTTCCTCATTCATAGGAATTACTTTTAAAATAGCACCCGTTTTTTCGCATAACATTTGCCAAGGAACAATGTTTGAGTGATGCTCTAAAGCAGATACAATTAACTCATCACCTTTTTGTAAAAGAGATTCAAAACCAGCAGCTACAATGTTTATACTATGTGTGGTTCCTGCAGTTAAAATAATTTCGTATGTTTCTTTTGCATTAAAATGTTTTTGTACTTTAATACGTGCTTCTTCATATTTATCAGTTGCTTCTTGACTTAACGTATGCACTCCTCTATGAATATTTGAGTTGTAGTTACTATAATAATCAACAATTGTATCGATTACAATTTGAGGCGTTTGTGAAGTGGCAGCATTATCAAAATATACCAAAGGTTTTCCGTGAACTGTTCTTTTTAGGATGGGAAAGTCTTCTCTTATTTTATCAATATTCAACATAAAAATCAATTTAAGTTACAAAGATAAAGGTTGATTGTTGAAACGTGTAAAATTCTCAATATGATTTTCTTATTTTTACATTATTAAAACCACTTTACATGAAGATTTTTAAAAGAATTGTACTTTTAGTATTGGTAATTATAACTATTGCTGTTGTTTATAATTATCCTAAGTTAAATATGATTGCAGGCTATGCAGCTAAAAGCGCGGCTTCCTCTGTTTATTTGGCAGATAGAACTTTAGCTTTTACTAACAAAACAGACAATAATTTTTCTCCCATAAATTTAGCTGAGAGTAAAGTTAATAAACCTGAAAAGTGGGCATCTTCGAGTGTTTTTGGTTTATTAACTAGAAAAGCCTTTTACAGAGAAGGTTTAGGAACGGTTTTGGCAATTGATGAGGATGATTTAAACAAAACTTATTTAACTCCAATGAGAGCAGTTGCAGATAATCCAACTCCTTATCCTTATGGAAATGCGCCACAAAAAGATACGGTTTTTGCTAATGTTGATTATCAAAAAATAAATGAGACTTTAGAGGTTTTATTTGATTCTGTGAACCAAACTAGGGGAGCAGTTGTGGTTTATAAAAATCAAATTATTGCAGAAAAATATGCAGAAGGTTTTGATGAGAATTCTAAAATTTTAGGCTGGTCTATGACCAAAAGTATTGTGAGTACGTTGTTTGGAATTTTAGAACATCAACAAAAAATGGATGTTTACAAAAAAACGAATTTTGAGGAATGGAAAAATGATGACAGAAACCAAATAACCATCCATAACTTGTTACAAATGAATTCTGGCTTGGAATGGGATGAAAATTATGAGGAAATTTCTGACGTAACAAAAATGTTATTTCTGGAAAGAGATATGACCAAAAGCCAAATTAGAAAACCTTTGGCAGGCAAACCAAATGAAAGCTGGTATTACTCTTCAGGAACCACAAATTTATTATCAGGAATTTTAAGAAATCAATTTAAAACACACCAAGAATATTTGGATTTTTGGTACACGGATTTAATCGATAAAATTGGCATGAATTCTATGACCATAGAAACCGATTTAGCTGGCAATTACGTAGGTTCTTCTTATGCTTGGGCAACTCCAAGAGATTGGGCAAAATTAGGACTACTGTATTTAAATAATGGAATCTGGAATGGAGAACAACTTTTTACGGAAGATTGGATAAAATACGCTACAGAACCAACTCCAACTTCCGATGGTTGGTATGGAGCACAAATTTGGTTAAATGCAGGTAAAAGGTATCCAAATGTGCCAGAAAACATGTACTTCTTTAGTGGATATCAGGGTCAGAATGTTTTTATATTACCAGATGAAGATTTGGTAATTGTAAGAATGGGTTTAACCAAAAATGCAGATGTAGATGCTTTGTTGAGTGGTATTATTTCGTCAATTAAAAGATAATGAGACTTATTAGCGTCATAATTCTATTACTTTTTGCTTCTTGTAATTCTAACATTAAATTCAATGCTGAAAAATGGTCTTATTATGAATCAGGAGTAATTGGAGGTGATAGAGAAAAAATGTTAGATGACTTAACAAATAATATTATAAAACCATTTAAAACATGGAAGAGAGAAATTGATTCTTTGATTGGTAGGCCAGAAAAAATAAGTAAATTAGATAGTTCTTTAGTTTATTTAGTGACTGAAAAATATGGATGGAATATTGATCCTGAAGGATATGTTTATTTGAAATTATTCTTTAATAGAGATTCAATTGTGCAACATTGGGCTATAGAAGAAACAACTTTTAATCCATAAAAAAACCACTCAAAAAGAGTGGTTTTTGCAATTCTAATATTTTATTTTTTTAGCTTTTTCCTTTAATTAAACTTAGTGCAATTGCTGCAATTCCTAAACCAATTGTAATATAAGCGTTTGTGTTATCTTGAGCTTCTATTAAATCTAAATCTCCAATAGAAACCTGAGTTTCTGGAATTACCATTGCATAAATTCCATATGCTAATAAAATAACACCTACAATTAGTAATACTGTTTTTATTGTTTTGTTCATAATTTGGTTGTTTAATGTGAGTTACAAATGTATGATTTAAAAACAGTTACAATTACCCTTAATAAAATAAAGGTTAACTCAATCAATTATAAATCGAAGCCAATTTTTACACCTAATTTATTGGCAATTAATTTGGTAATTCTTGATTTTACTTCAGGAATTTTTACACTTTCTAAGACTGTATTTGCAAAAGCAAACATTAATAAAGCTTTTCCTTCTTTTTGTGGAATTCCACGTTGTTGCATGTAAAATAAAGCATCATCATCTAATTGACCAATTGTACAGCCATGAGAACATTTTACATCATCAGCAAAAATTTCTAGTTGAGGTTTTGCGTTAATTGTTGCTTTATCACTCACTAAAACATTGTTGTTTTGCTGATAAGCATTTGTTTTTTGAGCTTCTTTGTTTACAATTACTTTTCCGTTAAAAACTCCTGTAGAACGTTCATCAAAAATACCTTTATAATCTTGGTGAGATTCACAATTTGGTTCAATATGATGCACTAAAGTGTGATGATCTACATGTTGTTTTCCTTCAATAATTGTAATTCCTTTCAAAATAGAATCTATATGTTCTCCATTTTGATAAAAGTTCAAATTATTTCTGGTGATGTTTCCACCAAAAGAAAAAGTATGCACAGAAACAACACTATTTGATTTTTGATCTACATACGTATTATCAACAATAGAAGCGTTTAAATCGTCATTCTGAATTTTATAAACATCTACAGTAGAACTTTTTTCAGAAAATATTTCTGTAACTACATTCGATAAAACTGCATTCGAAGTTAAACTTTGATGACGTTCTATAATCTGAACATGTGCATTTTCTTCTACTATAATTAAATTACGAGGTTGCGTCATTATAGCATCTTCAGAACCAGTTGTAAAATTGATAATTTGAATTGGCTTTTTTACTTCTATATTTTTTGGAATATGAATGTAAGCCCCTTCAATTGCAAAAGCTGTATTTAAAGACGTTAAATTGTCTTGTTTAGCAACTTTGTTAAAATAGGTATCAATAACTGTTTTGTATTTTGGATTTGATAATGCAGATGACATCAAACAAACATCAATCGTATCATGAGTAGTTTCTGATAAAAAAGAACTGTATTTACCATCGATAAAAACAATTTTATACGTGTCTATATCGTGAATAAAGTATTTTTTAACATCCGCTAATTCTACTGTTACTTCTTTATTCGGAAAAATAGAGAAATCATTTTTCAGGACACTATTTAAGCTTGTGTATTTCCAAGCCTCTAACTTTTTAGTAGGAAAACCAACTTTTTCAAAATTCTCTAAAGCTTCAGTTCTAATGTCGTGAATTGCAGAATTTGTGTCTACTTTATCTTCAAAAGCTACGTAAGAAGTTACTATTTTATCTTTTAATTCCATCTTTTTTAAGTTTAAAGTTCAAAATTTAGAATTCAAAGTTTATCATCCTTGAACTTAAAATTTTGAATTTTGAACAGGAATTGGTTATACCAATTCTTGCTTAATCCAATCATATCCTTTTGCTTCTAATTCTAAAGCTAAAGAAGCATCGCCAGTTTTTACAATTTTACCATCGTGTAAAACGTGCACAAAATCTGGAACGATATAATCTAACAAACGTTGGTAGTGTGTAATTACAATTACAGCATTGTCTTTAGATTTTAATTTATTAACACCATTGGCAACAATACGCAAAGCATCAATATCTAAACCAGAATCAGTTTCATCTAAAATGGCTAATTTTGGCTCTAACATTGCCATTTGAAAGATTTCGTTACGTTTTTTTTCTCCTCCAGAAAAACCTTCGTTTAAAGAACGAGATAAAAATTTACGATCTATTTCTAACAATTCAGATTTTTCACGAATCATTTTCAACATATCTTTAGCAGGCATGTCTTCTAAACCTTTTGCTTTTCTAGTTTCGTTTATCGCTGTTTTTATAAAGTTAGTCACAGAAACACCAGGAATTTCTACAGGATATTGAAACGATAAGAAAACACCATTATGCGCTCTTTCTTCTGGAGCAAGCTCGCTAATATCTTCGCCATTTAATTCGATAGTTCCATTTGTAACTTCGTAATCTTCTTTACCAGCAACAATATTTGCCAAGGTACTTTTACCAGCACCATTTGGACCCATAATTGCATGAACCTCACCAGCTTTTACCTCTAAATTCAATCCTTTTAAAATTGATTTCTCATCAATTGAAGCGTGTAAATTGTTAATTTTTAACATCGTTTTTAAGCTATTTTACTTATAATTATTTCTATAAGTTGTTTAATAATTTTTCTAATTTTTCGAAATCTTTTGGAGAATGTTGTATAATAACATCTGCATTTTTTTCTTTTGCAAAAGCTTCAAATTTCTCCATACTTTTTAAAGTTGCTTCTACATCATAATTAAAAGAAGGTACACCTTTGTTTTCTCTATTTTCTTCAAAGTGATATAAATCTCCCGTTAATAAAACTGGTTTTTCTAAACCAGCAACTTCAACATATAAAGCTTGATGCCCAACTGTATGACCAGGCATGTATTTAATAACTACTGTACCATCTCCAAAAACATCATGATCTCCATTTAGTTTTTTTACTTCTTTAAGTGTTTCTAAAACAGGGTTTCTCAAAGTTGCAGAATCGCCAACAACAGAATTATATTCATTTTCTTGAACCATCCAAGTTGCTTCTTGCATATAATTTGCGTGACCTGTATGATCAAAATGCGAGTGAGACATTGCAAAATATTCAAAGTCTTCAATTTTAAAACCTTTGGCTTTTAATTGATTTTTTAAAGAATCTGGTCTTTGAATTCTATACACACCACTTGGTTCATCAAAAGGTTCTGGCAATACCAATTGTTCTGGCAAACCTGCATCCCACATTAAATTTCCTTTAGGGTGCGAAATGATATAATACGCATCTGTAAATTGTTTTTGCTGACCTGTATAAGTTGTATCTTGAGAAAAAACTTCTAACTTTTTAACCAAAATAGAACCACCAACTAATTGGTATAATTTTACTTCTGGCTTTTTAGTTTCTTCAGCCTTTTTTTCTGCATTTTTACAACTAACGATGCTAATTGCAAGAAATAAGAAGAGTATTTTTTTCATTTTTGATGATGTTTGTATTTACAACCTGCAAGGTTTGTTTTTAAACTTGTAGGTTTTTCTTAATATATACCTACAAGGTTTTAGAAACCTTGCAGGATACAAATTTTATTATCCTACAGAACCTTCTAAAGAAATTTCCAATAATTTTTGAGCTTCCACAGCAAATTCCATTGGTAGTTTATTTAAAACTTCTTTACTAAATCCGTTTACAATTAAAGCGATTGCTTTTTCGGTATCAATTCCTCTTTGGTTACAATAAAACAATTGCTCTTCACCAATTTTACTGGTGGTTGCCTCATGCTCTATTTGTGCCGATTTATTTTTAACTTCTATATAAGGAAATGTGTGCGCTCCACAAGCATTACCCATCAACAAAGAATCACATTGAGAAAAATTACGAGCGTTTTCTGCTCTACTATTTATCTGAACTAAACCTCTGTAAGAGTTTTGAGAATTACCAGCAGAAATACCTTTAGAAATAATGGTTGATTTGGTGTTTTTTCCCAAATGAATCATTTTTGTTCCTGTATCTGCTTGCTGAAAATTATTAGTTACTGCAATCGAATAAAACTCGCCTACGGAATTATTTCCTTTTAAAATACACGAAGGATATTTCCAAGTTACAGCAGAACCTGTTTCAACTTGTGTCCAAGAAATTTTTGCATTGGTTTCACACAAACCTCTTTTGGTTACAAAATTGTAAACACCACCTTTTCCTTCTTTATTTCCTGGATACCAGTTTTGTACAGTAGAATATTTAATTTCTGCATCATCTAAAGCAATCAACTCTACAACTGCTGCATGTAGTTGATTTTCATCTCTACTTGGAGCTGTACAACCTTCTAAATAAGATACATAACTGCTTTCATCTGCAACCACTAAGGTTCTTTCAAACTGTCCTGTTCCTCCTTCATTAATTCTAAAATAGGTTGATAATTCCATTGGACATTTTACACCCTTTGGAATGTAACAGAAAGATCCATCAGAAAAAACTGCAGAATTTAAAGCGGCATAAAAGTTATCTGTTGTAGGTACAACAGTTCCTAAATATTTACGAACAAGTTCTGGGTGTTCTTGAATAGCTTCAGAAATGGGCATAAAAATAATACCTTTTTCACCTAATGTTTTTTTGAAAGTGGTTGCCACAGAAACAGAGTCCATTACAATATCTACAGCAACATTGGCTAATTTTTTTTGCTCATCTATAGAAATTCCTAAACGTTTAAAAGTGTCTAATAACTCAGGATCAACTTCATCTAAAGAATTTAATTTTGGTTTCTTTTTTGGAGCAGAATAATAGGCAATATCTTGGAATTTTGGTTTTTCATAATGCACGTTTGCCCATTCTGGTTCTTCCATTTGTTCCCAAACTCTATACGCTTCCAAACGCCAGTTTGTCATCCATTCTGGTTCGTTTTTCTTTTTAGAAATTGCTCTCACAACATCTTCACTTAAACCTATTGGAAACGTGTCACTTTCTATATCTGTATAAAAACCATACGCATATTCTTTGGTTTTTAATTCTAATTCTAAATCGTCTTCTGTGTACTTCATACTTCAGGTTCAAAATTTAATATTTAATATTCAAAATTTCTTACTCAAACCTATAAAATTCCGAGTTTTTTTTGAATCTTTTAATTTTTATAATTTAAGGTTATAAATCTTAATCTTTATACTTACTTCCTTTAAAATCGCTTTTTTGCAAATAACTTATAAAACCACCAATCATTTTACTTAAAGCAATTGCCTGATTTTTTAATTTATTAAAATCTTTTTCATTTATATAATTTCTATCAAAAACTCGATATAATTGAGATCTTGTTTCTCCACAAGATGCTTTTGCTATTGATAAAAACTGGATAAATTCTTTATTTCCATTTCTTTCAAATCCTTCTGCAATATTATCCATAACTGAACCAGAAGAACCATCTATTTGATTATATAATCTATAATCTTTTCTTAATTCTGTATTATTTGCAACTATGTTAATATCAATACAAAGAATTCTAGAAAGTTTCCAAATTTATAAATCTTCAAAAATTTTAACAGTTGCCATAACTTTGAATTTTAAATCTTAAACATTGAACTTTTTTAGAGTGAAAATGATTCTCCACAACCACAAGTTCTATTTGCGTTTGGATTGTTAAAAACAAAACCTTTTCCGTTTAAACCGCCAGAATACTCTAATGTGGTACCTACTAAATATAAAAAACTTTTTTTGTCAACAATAAGTTTTACATTATTTTCTTCAAAAACTTTATCGGTTTCTTGTCTTTCTTTATCAAAAGTTAAATCGTAAGATAAACCTGAACAACCACCACTTTTTACTCCAACTCTAACATAGTCTTTAGCTGCGTCAAAGCCATCATCAGTCATTAATTCTATGACCTTTTTCTTTGCTGTGTCTGAAACTTTTATCATAATTTTAAATAGATTAAATCTAAATTGTCCGCAAATATACGATATAACTTGAACAAAATTTGTTAAATTGATTAGCAAGATTAATGTTACTATTGGTTTTATTGATTATTGTTGAAAGGCAGTATTATTGATAAAATCTAAATCGGAAAGTGTTACTAAAAATGCTTTTAAATCGGCTTTATCTTTGGGTGATAAATTTACGCCACCTTTATCAATTTGCTTCATTAAAGGATCTATGGTTGCAGAGGGTTGCAAACCTTCTGAATAATGATTGATAACCTCTTCTAAGGTTGCAAATCGACCATCGTGCATGTAAGGTGCTGTAAATGCTAAATTTCTAAGCGAAGGTGATTTAAATTTTCCATTATCTGCAGGATCTCCAGTAATTTTACCTAAACCTAAATCTGTAAAATTACGATCTAAACCATTGTTATGAAATTGATTATTCGTCCAAAGAGGATTGTTATTACTTCCATGGCAATGAAAACAATCGCCTTTTGCTTCATCCATAAAAACATTAAATCCGTTTTCTTCTTCAGGTGTTAATGTTGCTTTTCCCAGTAAAAATTCATCGAATTTTGAATTGCCAGAAATAAGTGTTCTTTCAAACTGTGCAATTGCATTGGTTACGAATGTAGAATCTATGGTTGATGAACCAAATGCGCGCAAAAATAAGGTTGGATATTCTTGATGATTCTGTAATTTTTCTTCAATTTTTTTCCAATCAGCATGCAATTCAATCGGATTTGAAACGGGTTCAAAAGCTTGATTTTCTAAACCGAAAGCTTTTCCATCCCAATTAAAACGATCATCAAAATTCCAAGCTAAATTAAATAATGGCATTGCGTTTCTAAAACCAATTTTGCCATCAATTCCTACACTAAATTGTTGCTCATCTGTAAAAGCACTTTTTGGATTGTGGCAACTTGCACACGATTTTGTTCCATCAGCAGAAAGAATTGTATCAAAAAAAAGTTTTTTACCAAGTGCAACACCTTCTTCAGTTAAAGGATTATTTGTTGGTATTATAGGCGCAATTAATTTGTCTGCAAATAATTGTGGAATGTCTAAATTGTATGGAATTGGTGTATATATTTCTTCTTCTTTTGATGCGCAACTCATCAACAGAAAAAAGGAAAGAAGAAAAATATATAGTTTTTTCATTTTGTAAATCTTTTAAACTCAGTAAAGTTTTTAAAGCAAAGATAATTTTACACCAAATTTAAGTTTTTTAACTTATAAATTTTACTGTTGACTTTAATTTTGTTTTCACAACCAATAAATTAAAACCTTTTAAAACACTCAAAAAAATCTTGTCTTAAAATTATTACCTTTGTACTTCATCAAAAATAATTCCAATGAAATATCATCAAATAGACTCAAATTTATTCATAAAAAATCGTAAAAATTTTGCAGCAGCAATGCAGCCAAATAGTATGGCAATTTTTAACTCCAATGATGTGTATCCAATTGGTGCAGACAGTACAATGCCATTTGAACAACATAGAGATATCTTTTATTTATCGGGTGTAGATCAAGAAGAAAGCGTTTTGATGCTTTTTCCAGATTGCCCAAATTCAGCTTTAAGAGAAGTGTTGTTTTTAACGGAAACCAACGCACATATTGCTGTTTGGGAAGGTGAAAAATTAACCAAAGAAGCTGCTTTTAAAACTTCAGGAATTAAAACTGTGTATTGGTTGCAAGATTTGGAAAAAGTATTGTTCGAAATGAGCACCTATGCAGATACTTTTTATATCAATACAAACGAACATTATAGAGCAAATAGAGCTACTGAAACTAGAGAAGATCGTTTTACAAAATGGTTATTAGCAAAATATCCTGCACATTCTGTTGCAAAAAGTAATCCTATTTTACAGCGTTTACGTTCTGTAAAAGATACAATCGAATTGGATTTAATGCAACATGCTTGTAATATTACCGAAAAAGGTTTCAGACGCATTTTAAACTTTGTAAAACCAGATGTTTGGGAATATGAAATTGAGGCTGAATTGCTACATGAATTTGTAAAAAATAGATCGAAAGGTTTTGCTTATACACCCATTATAGCCAGTGGAAATAACGCAAATGTTTTGCATTATGTAGAGAATAATCAGCAGTGTAAAAAAGGCGATTTAATTTTGTTTGATATTGCTGCAGAATACGCAAATTATAAAAGTGATTTAAGTAGAACAATTCCTGTTTCTGGTCGTTATTCTGCTAGACAAAAAGAAGTTTACAATGCTGTAAATCACGTTAAAAAAGAAGCAACAAAATTATTAGTTCCAGGAACTATTTGGAAAGAATATCATAAAGAAGTTGGTGATTTAATGACTTCTGAATTATTAAAATTAGGTTTGCTAGACAAAGCTGATGTGCAGAATGAAGACAAAAATTGGCCTGCTTATAAAAAATATTTTATGCATGGAACTTCGCATAACATTGGTTTAGATACACATGATTATGGTCTTTTACATGAGCCAATGCAAGCAAATATGGTGTTTACTGTAGAGCCAGGTATTTATATTCCAGCTGAAGGTTTTGGTATTCGTTTAGAAGATGATGTTGTAATTCAAAAACAAGGAGAACCTTTTAATTTAATGGGAAATATTCCTATTGAAGCTGATGAAATTGAAGATTTAATGAATTCTTAAAATTTAAGAAACATAAAAAAAAGCGAGCTTTATGCTCGTTTTTTTTATGTTTTTATCGATTTAATCTACCTGTAATTTCGCCATTTAAAATAGTAATTACATCTCTTTCGTTTGCGTAATTTACATCACCCAAATACGTATGTTTTATAGCGCAAGCTGCAGATGCAAATTGCATGGCTTTAAAATCATCAAACTTTTGCAAACCGTGAATTAAGCCAGCAGCAAAAGCATCTCCAGTTCCAATTCTGTCTATAATATGTGTAATATCTAAATCTTCGGTTTCTTTAAATTCTTTGCCATTCCACATTCTAGCTCTAATTTTATGCCAAGAAGAATTTATGGAAGTTCTAATTTTATCGAACACTTTTTCTATGGATGGATATTTTTCTATTAATTGTTTACTTGCTTCAATAAAATCGTCATTTGAATACGTGAAGTCCGTTTCTAAAAGTTCATTAATTTCATTAATACCTCCAATAAAAATGGTAGAATGATTTACCAATTCTGATAAAACCTCTTTTGCATTTTCACCATATTTCCAAAGACCACTTCTGTAGGTTGGATCTGCAGAAACTTGCATTCCTTTTTTTCTAGCTAATTTTAAACCTTCTAAAAGAGTTTCTTGACTTCCTTTGTTTAAAGCAGGTGTAATTCCTGTCCAATGAAACCATTTGCCATTTTCTAAAGATTTATCCCAATTTACCATTGCTGGTTTAATTTCTGAAAAAGAAGAATGAGATCGATTATAAGAAATAGAACTTGCTCTCATAACTGCACCAACTTCTAAAAAATAAACGCCTAAAGGTCTTGGAGAACGTACAATAGCAGAAGTATCTAAATCGAATTTATTTAAATAAGAAATTGCAGTATCACCAATAAAATCATCAGAAATACAAGAAATATGTTTTACATTTCCGCCAAAATTTGCAATAGAAATACCAACATTTAATTCTGTACCACCAAAATAAAATTCAACAGCATTAGATTGTACAAACTTTCTGTTTCCTTGTGGAGAAATTCTCATTAAAACTTCGCCAAATGTTATAATTTGATTCATTTATCATCTTTTAAAAAAGTAAATATAAGAGATAATAATTGGTTAACCAATTATGTGGTTCCAATAATTCTAAGCAAGTGCAGAAATAAACTGAATTGTTTGGTTGTTAAAAACGGCTGGTTGCTCTACATTTACAACATGGCCACATTTATCAACTACCACTAAAGAAGAGGTTTTGTGTTTAGAAACAATGTTTTTTATGGATGGTAAAAATAAATGATCTTCTGCACCCATTATATAAAGTGTTGGGATTTTAATTTCTTTTGTTCTAAAAAAACGCAAAAGGGGATTGATTTCTGATGTTAATTTAAACCAACGAATAAATTCTTTTTGGTATAATTTTTTGGCTTCATTTACAAATAACAATCTAGATTTTTTATGATTTTTATTGGGCATAATAATGAATGCAAATAATTTGTACAGTAGCATATAAGGCACTACAGATTTAAAAATATTACCAACTTTCATTAAAACTTGAGAACGGAAATTCATCTTAATTATGGCACCACCCATAATCATACTTTGTACCAATTCAGGTCTTTTTTCGGCTAAATTTCTAATCAAAATTGTACCCAAAGAAATGCCAATAAAATGAGATTTCCCAATCTTTAAATAATCGATAACCTCAACAATATCTGCTGTAATAGAATCGAAGGTGTATTTAGAATTAAAAGTATCTTTTAAACTAGGTTTGCTATTTCCATGACCTCGCAAATCTAAAATTAGCACATTAAAATGCTTTTTAAAATCTCTTATTTGCTTATACCAAATGGAACTACTACCTCCTGCACCATGTACAAAAGTTACCCATTCTTCAGAAGTTTTATGCGGATATAAATAGTAGTTTAACAAATATGTTTGAGTTTAAAAATCTAAAAATCAGATGTAAAAATACTACTTTTTAATTAGTAGGTATAATTTTGAGTGATTCTTAACATAAATTAAGGTCAATTTATAACAAATAGAAAAAATTATGTAAAATTTTAGGGAGTGTTTTGTACTATTTTTGATACATAAAAATCATCAACCATGAAAAAAATAATCTTAACAATAGCAGTATTTAGTTTTATTTCTTTTATTTCTTGTAAAGAAAGAACGCAAGGTCAAACAAAATCATCTAAAGATAAAAAAGAGAAAAATATTGATAAATTAGAAAACTCTAAAAAGAACGTTGAGCATGATGATTATAATGTAAAAGAAAATAAACAACCTTTGGAATCAGTAGAAACAGCTACCATAAAAAATGTAACTAATGCCAACAATAAAATAGAAAATACAATAAAACTCCCTGAAATAAAAACGGTTTCTTTTGAAGGGATAAAAGTTGGAGATACTTTTATAGATCATTCAGATAAATTTAAAAGGGCAGATTCAGAAAAAGACGAAAGTACTTTTAAGGGTTATGAAATAATGGATAAAAATGCAAAAGTAATTGGTTTTGCGTTTGCAAATTCTTCTGACAAATCTAAAATTGATAAGATTGAAATAACAACTCCCAATTACAAAACAAACGAGGGAATTGGTATTGGAAATACTTTTGAAGAGACAAACAAAGCGTATCCTGATTTAAAATTAGTCCAAAATAAAAATTGGGTTACAGTTCATAATTATAAGTTTATTTTTGATGATGATACAGTTAAAGAAACTTCAAAAATTAAAAAAATAACACTTATCAAGTAGAGAGCTAATTTTATTGAATTTAAGATTGTAACTTTTTATTATAGAACATATAGGTGTAGCAAACAAAGTGCAGGTTTGTTAGTTGTTTGAAATATTCTTTTTTACAAAATTAACTTCCTAAAAACTGCGATTCTAAGAAGAGATTTTCCATTAAATTATAATTTTAATATATTTAAAATGTAATTTTTTAAAAACATTTATAGTAACATTAAATAATATGGATAGTAAAAATACTGTTGTAACTACAATTTTTAATGGCATTTCTTTTTCGCAAGAAGAAATCAATTTTATATACGATAGATTTACTAAGATACATATTGAGAAAGGCGATGTATTAATTACTCCAAATACAGATGTAAACCATCAATTTTATGTTTTTAGTGGTTGTTTGCGTGCTTTTTTTAATGATACATCTGGAAAAGAACATACAGTACAATTTGCCATAAAAGATTGGTGGATAACTGATTATGCTTCTTATTTTAATTTAGAAAAATCAATGTTAACTATAGAATGTATTAAAGATTCTGTAGTGTATAAGATTGAAAAAGAAGACTTTGAAGAAATATATGAATTGTACCCAAAAGTGCATTTTTTTATTAGAAAAAAGTTAGAGAGAGGGTATGCAAGCTCCTTTATAAGAATTTTAAAAAACTTATCCCAAACTGCAACTGAACGTTATTTACAATTTTTAGAAAAATATCCAGACATTGAAAAAAACGTTAAAAATTATCATATTGCTTCTTATTTAGGAATTACTACTGAGAGTTTAAGTAGAATTCGTAAAAAAAATCTTAAAAATTAATTTCTTAACCTAGATCAATTTTATCACTTTAAAAATTTTCTATTTTTGTTTTAAATCTAATTTTTAGTTTTTTAATTAACCAAAAATATCGATTTTGTCCCCCAGCAAAGTACATTTTAAAATGTGAAAAAGCACAAGCTTTAGCTTGTGCTTTTTCATTTTATATAATATCGTTTTTAGACGAATAAATTAAATTTAGTAGTATAAAACTCAACAAAGCAGGTAAAATCCAACCTAAACTAAATTCCCCTAAATAAACATAACTTTTCATTTCTATTGCCAAGTTTTTTAAATTAGGAATAAAAACCAAAAAATCGGGAATACTAAATAGAAATGTTACTAAAATTACGCCTCTAAAAACCAATTTTGATGCGAATTTTTCTGGCACAACATTTAGTAAAATTAAAATGATGGTTATTGGATATACAAACATCAAAGCAGGCACAGCAACATCAATAATAAAACCAACATTATAACTACCCACAACAATTCCAATTACAGCACAAATTGCAGCTGTAATTAAATAGGCTTTTTTCGAATTGTTAAAAATACCTTTTATATAATCTGCTGTTCCTGTTACAATACCAACAGCAGTTGTAAAACAAGCCAAAGCTACTAAAACACTTAAAAAAGTAGTTCCTAAATTGCCTAATGTTTGTGTGCTTAAACCCGATAAAACCTCAATTCTTGAAGCGTTTTCTGCAAATGTTGATGAAAATAAAGCACCACTTAAAATTAAACCTCCATAAATTAACAGCAAACCAAAACCAGCAATAAAACCAGCTTTTCTAATTAATGTTCTTCTAGCCGTAAAAGTTGTATGGCTACTATAATCTAAAGAAATAATAATTACTGCACCAACAACAACGCCAGCAATTGCATCAAACGTTTGATAACCTTCCATAATTCCTTTTACAAGAGGATTTTTAAAGGTTGATGCTTGTATATTTCCTGGTGATGTAAAACATGCAATTCCGATAATTACAAGCAAAATTATTACAATAATTGGTGTTAAAAACTTACCAATTAAGCCAATAATTCTAGATCTATTTACAGCAAAAACAAAAACCAATACAAAATAAATAATACTGGTTACAATTGGAGGCGAATCGAAAAAAGGTTGTACTGCCATTTCATGAGTAACTGCAGCTGTTCTTGGTGAAGGAATTGCAACTGCAATGATGTATATTAAAAAACAAAAAGTGGTACTAAAAATTGGCGATACTTTTTTACCAAAATCATATAATGTGCCTTGTAATTTTGCGTGCGCAAAAATTGCTAAAATAGGAATTGCAATGGCTGTTATGATAAAACCCAAAACAACAATCCACCAATCTTCACCAGATTTTAAACCCAAAGTTGGTGGTAAAATTAAATTTCCAGCTCCAAAAAAAAGCGAAAACAATGCAAAACCAGCAATCCAAATTTCTTTTGTTTTATTCAAAATTAATCGAGTTTTTTAAGGTGTAAATGTTCAAAATCGAAACTGAAATCCGTAATTGGTGCAATAAACTTCATAGTTGCACTTTTTGCATTTCCTTTTTCATCAAACGTAAAATTTACAAAAACATCGGCATCAAAACTTCTGTTATTCCATTTTGCAACATAAGTTGTTTGATTATAAGGTAGTAATTCGCCTATAATATCAGCAGATCTTTTGCTTTTTATAGTATATTTATTTTCATCAAAAGAAATTAGAATATCTCCAAACCAATCGTCAGAATATCTGCCAACAATTTGAGCTGGTTTTGGTAAGTTTTTATTGGTTTTTGCCAATTCAACTTTATTGTAAACTGCAGTTTTTAAACTGTCGTTAAATTGTAAATAATCGGTATTTCTATCTCCATAAGTTTTTAGCCAATTTCTATCTTTATAGCCTAAATAACTATCTTTAATTGTATTTGTAATCGTGTTAAAAGCATTTCCATTCATTTGATTCGTCAATACAACAATTCCTAAATCCAAATCAGGAATCATGGTAAATTGTGTAACTGTGCCTAACAAACCACCTGTATGATATACTTGTTTGTAACCTCCTTTTACATCTGTTAAAAACCAGCCTAATCCATATCCTCTAAAATTGGAATTGTACCAATCTCCTTTTCCAACTTTTAAAGGCGTTTGCAATTGCCAAAGTTCATGAAATTGATTTTCGCTTAACAATCTTTTTCCTTCTGCTGTTACTGCATCATTCATTAAAAATTTTGCCCAAGTTAGCATGTCTTTTACGTTGCTTACAATTCCTCCAGCAGCGTTTGCAGTTTCGCTCCAATCATGTGGAATTTGTACAACTTTGCCTTCTGTTCTTGTGTGTGCATCAATAATATTTGTTTTGTTGGAAACTCTATTGTAAGATGCTTTGCTGTTAGTCATCCCAACAGGTTGCATAATTTTTTGTTCGATAAATTCTTCCCAAGTTAAACCACTGACTCGTTTTAAAACTTCTCCAGCAATAATAAACATGTTGTTGTTGTAAGCAAATTCGCTTCTAAAAGAACTTTCTGGTTGTAAATATTTTACATTGTTGATAACGTCTGTTACTGTAAAATCATTTCCTTCAGGAAAAAACATTAAATCTCCAGCGCCTAAAGCCATTCCACTTCTATGTGTTACTAAATCTCTAACCGTAAATTGGTCTGTAACCCAAGCATCATATAATTGAAATTCAGGAATGTGTTTTCTTACTTTATCATCCCAATTTAGTTTACCTTCATCAACCATCATTGCCAATGCAAAACAAGTAAATCCTTTGCTGTTAGAGGCAACACCAACTAAAGTGTTTTCGTTCATTTCCTTTTTATTTGTAAGTGAACGAACTCCAAAACCTTTGGTATAAACCATTTCCCCATCTTTTAAAATACCGACAGAAATACCAGGAACATCAAAAGTTGTTAAGGTATTTTGTATGAGTTTATCTAACTCTTTTTCTTTGATTTGTGCTGAAAACGCTAAGGAAAATGCTAAAAATAAAAAAGTAAATAGTTTTGATAATTTCATAATTGCTAGGTTCTTTTAAAGTTGAAATATACATATTTTCATTATATTTAAAGAAATTATATATTATTAACCCACTAAAAGGTTTTGAATTCTTTGAAGGATGAAGTAAGATAAATTATGAGAGAAATTGAATCTATAAAAACTGATCATTATTATCATATTTATAATAGAGGAAATAATGGAGAAGATTTATTTTATAATGACAAGAATTATTTTTATTTCTTGAAATTGTACAAAAAACATATATTTCCTATTGCAGAAACTTTTGCTTGGTGTTTATTGAAAAATCATTTTCATTTATTGGTTAAAATAAGAAGTGATAAAGAAATCTGCAGTAATTTTTCTATTAATATTGATAAAGTTGATAAAAAACCATCTCAACAATTTTCTAATTTATTTAATGCCTATGTTCAAGCAATAAATAAACAAAATAATAGACATGGTTCTTTATTAGAAACACCCTTCAAAAGAAAAGAAATTAAAGATGAAAAGTACTTGAAAAGTTTAATCATTTATATTCATAATAATCCAATTGAGCATAATTTTGTAAAATATTTAAAAGATTATAAATGGAGTTCTTATAGTTCTTTAATTTCGAATAAAGGAACTAATATTGAGAGAAACAAAGTAATTGAGTTATTTGATAATAAAGAAAATTTTGTCTTTGCACATCAACAAAAAATTAATATTATTGGTATTGAGAAAAGTTTACATATCTAAATTTTATATACTAATCCCTCAAAGGGTTTTAAACCCTTTGAGGGATACAAATTCTAAAGGATATAATAATTAAAAAAGGGAGTGATAAAATCAATACTTTTTAAAAATGCAAACATTTCTTTTTCTGATGAAGGAAAAGGTAGAGCAGTTGTGTTCATTCACGGATTTTTAGAAAATTCTACTATGTGGAAAAATATAATTCCTGCACTTGTTGCAAATAATAGAATTATTACGGTTGATATTTTAGGACATGGAAAAAGTGATTGTTTGGGTTATGTACATTCTATGGAGCTTTTTGCAGAAACTATTGAAGCTGTTTTACAACATTTAAAAATAAGAAAGTATATTTTGGTTGGCCATTCCTTAGGAGGTTATATTTCTATGGCTCTTGCCAAAAATAATCCACTTAAAATAAAGGGTTTGTGTTTGTTAAATTCAACTTCTAATGCAGATTCTGAAGAGGTGAAAATTAGAAGAATTCGTGCAAATAAAATGGCTCAAAATAATTTTGAAAATTTAGTGAAAATGTCTTTTTCAAACTTATTTAGTGTAGAGAGTAGAACTACTTTTAAAGATGAAATTAAGTTGGCTTTGCAAGAAGCTTTACAAACACCAATTCAAGGATATATTGCTGCAAACGAAGGTATGCGAATTCGCCCAAATAGAAATCATATTTTATCAGAAAATAATTTTCAAAAATTAATTATTGTTGGTGAAAAAGATCCTGTTTTAGATGCAGAAACTGCTAAAATAGAGGCTAAAAAAACAAATTCTCAACTTATTATTTTATCTGGTGGACATATGAGTCACATCGAAAATAAAGAAGAATTAATTAAGGTTTTAAAAGTGTTTTTAAAAGGCTGTTAAATTTCATTATTATTATAAAATTGGCAATGCATTAATTGTTCTTTCTCAATCCAAACAGCGCCAAACCAAAAGCAATACTCGTTAAAACTGCTAAAAAAACATAACTCATTACCAAATTGCTAAAATTAGAGATGGCTCCTAAAATTACTGGACCTACTAAAAAGCCAACAAAACCAATTCCAGACACAATTGAGATAGCAAAAGAAGTCTCTAGTTTTTCATTTTTACCAGCCAATCTGTAAATTTCAGGAATAATTACAGAAAGCCCAAAACCTAACAACCCAAAACCAAAAAGACTGGCATAATAGTTTGTTGTTATAATTGATGCATACGCAAAAACTGCAACTAAACTGGCAAATAAAATCGTTTTTCTAGAACCTAATTGTTTGCTAAATCCATCGCCTAAAAAACGACCAAGAGTCATGGTTAAAGAAAATATTACAAACCCTAAACCTGCTTTTCCATTGGTAACTTTTACAACATCAAAAAGATATAAATTACTCCAGTGTTCTACTGCACCTTCATTAAATAGAATAATAAATGCAATTATAGATAATGCTAAAAGAGGTTTTATATTTTTGAAAAAAGAGCCTTTTGTTTTATCCTCTTTTTTCTCATCAACCAAAATAGTAACATAGTTTTTAGCCAGAAATAAATTTGAAACAATTACAAAAGTGGAAATCGCTAAAATATGGATTTGAGGATTTGAATACTGACTCATATAAAAAGTTCCTACAGAAGCACCCACAAAACCACCCAAACTAAAAAAGCCATGTGCAGCAGACATAAAATTCTGTTGTTCTCTTTTTTCGATAGTTGCTGTTAATGCATTTAAAGAAACATCTGTGAATGCAGAAAATACGCCAATTGTAAATAAAGAGCCACAAAGCAATATATAACTTGGTGCTAACAGCGGTAAATTATAAACTACAGCTAAAGCAATAATGCCAATTTTGGTTGATTTCCCTAAACCTATTTTGTTATTAATTCTTGGTATAAAAGGTATTGCAATCAACAAACCTAAAGCTGTAAAAAACAACGCAAAACCAACCTCTGCATCATTTAAAGCAAATT
Source organism: Polaribacter sp. Hel_I_88 (assembly GCF_000687935.1). Classification (NCBI taxonomy): domain Bacteria; kingdom Pseudomonadati; phylum Bacteroidota; class Flavobacteriia; order Flavobacteriales; family Flavobacteriaceae; genus Polaribacter; species Polaribacter sp. Hel_I_88. The sequence goes on from NZ_JHZZ01000001.1 coordinate 1,491,907, forward strand.
TAAGTTTGATAAATGGAATGTAAAGAATCCATGTACCAATTAAAATATTGATAGACGAAAACACCCAAGCAGGCGCAAAATAAATTAGGTTAGAAAGAATTAAACGTAATGATTTCATTAAAAATGATACTAATAAATTACGAAAAAATTAATCTTTCTGTAAAGAATTCCAACCTTGTGCTTTCAATTCAATTTCTTGGTTTGCTCTTGTAACCAATTGTAGCCCTTGATTTTCTGCAGTAATATGTCCAATAATAGAGAAATGTGGATTTCCTTTTATCTTATCAAAATCGGCAATTGGCACTGTAAATAACAATTCGTAATCTTCACCACCACTTAAAGCAACCATGGTTGAATCTAATTCAAATTCCTCACACGTGGAAATTACTTGAGGATCTAAAGGTAATTTCTCCTCATAAATTTTACAACCAACTTTGCTTTGTGTACAAATATGAAAGAGTTCAGAAGATAATCCATCAGAAACATCAATCATAGAAGTTGGTTTAACTTCTAACTCTTTAAGCAAACCAGCAACATCTTTACGAGCTTCAGGTTTTAATTGACGCTCAATTAAATAGGTATAACTATCTAAATCTGGCTGATTATTTGGGTCAACTTTAAAAACTTGCTTTTCTCTTTCTAATACTTGCAAACCTAAATAAGCTGCACCTAAATCACCAGAAATCACAATTAAATCGGTTTCTTTTGCAGTGTTTCTATACACAGCTTCACCTTTATCAACCTTACCAATAGCAGTTACAGAAATTAAAATTCCTTTGGTAGATGAGGTTGTATCTCCACCAACTAAATCAATAGTATAGGTTTCACAAGCTAGTTGAATTCCTGCATATAATTCTTCAATTGCTTCTAAAGGAAAACGATTAGAAACTGCAATTGATACTGTAATTTGTTCTGCAACACCATTCATTGCATACACATCACTCAAATTAACCATCACAGCTTTATAACCTAAATGTTTTAAAGGCATGTAACTTAAATCAAAATGGACACCTTCAATCAACAAATCTGTAGTAACTAAAGTTTGCTTTTCTGAGGCGTCTAAAACTGCAGCATCATCTCCAACTGCTTTTATGGTTGATGAGTTTGCTACTTTAAAATATTTTGTAATATGATTGATCAAGCCAAATTCTCCTAATTCAGCTAATGACGTTTTTTGCGTATTTTTATCTTCTAACATTTTGCAAAGATAAGTACATTCTAAAAATAGACTCAATTACTTTAAATATCATTTGCTTAAAAATCAAATTATAAATCTTATTTTTGGATTAGTAATTGTGTTTAATTTTTAATTGCAATACTTTCTATAAAAAAAAAATATCTCTCAAAATTAAAAATATGTTTAAAAAAGTCTTCTTTTTATTGATGTTGGTAGCACTTAGCTGCTCAAAAGAAACAATTGAAACTCCAACATTGGTAGATCCAGTAGTTCCTGAGAGTTTAATAGTAAAATGTGAAAATGGCATGGCTGGAATATATCCTTGTAATGATTACGATTTATTGGCACAAATAAGTTTAGAAGATTTAGATCCTACAGCAACAGTTTCATCAAATTTAGGAGGAAATGATTCTTGGGGATGGACAGATGCAACAACAACTAAAGAATATGTTTTAATGGGGTTAAATTCTGGGGTTTCTTTTGTAGATATTAGCAACCCAACAGTACCAATTGTTCTTGGTTTTTTACCAACAGCAACCGTAAATAGCGATTGGAGAGATGTTAAAGTTTATAATAATCACGCTTTTGTGGTTAGTGAAGCTGCAAATCATGGCATGCAAGTTTTCGATTTAACACGTTTAAGAAATGTAGCAAATCCACCAGAAATTTTTACAGCAGAAACTACTTTAACAGATTTTGGAAATGCACATAACATTGTAATTAATGAAGCTTCAGGATATGCGTATGCTGTAGGAACTTCACAAGCAAGTGGAGGGCCACTTTTTATCAACATTCAAAACCCAATAAATCCTGTTATAGAAGGCAGTTTTAGTGAAGGTGGTTATTCACATGATGCTCAAGTTGTAAATTATAATGGGCCAGATGCAGATTATGCATCAAAAGAAATTATGGTATCTAGCAATGGAGAAAGATTTGGAACCAATGAAGTTGTTATTGTAGATGTAACCGATAAAAATAATCCTGTTGAAATTTCTAAAATAACCTATGCAAATGAAGCCTACACACATCAAGGTTGGTTTACAGAAGATCAGCGTTATTTTATTGTTGGCGATGAATTAGATGAAGTTGAAGGGAAGGTTGATAAAACTAGAATCTTAATTTTCGATTTATTAGATTTAGACAATCCTGTTTTATCAAGCGAATATTTTGGGCCAACTGAAGCGATAGATCATAATGGTTATGTAAAAGAGAACACCTATTACCAAGCAAATTATACTGCTGGTGTAAGAATGATTGATATTACTGATGTTAGCAACAAAAACTTAAATGAAATTGCATTTTTTGACACACATCCAGAAAATAATAACACTTCTTTTCAAGGAGCTTGGAATGTATATCCATATTTTACAAGCAATGTTATTGTAGTAAGTGATATAGAAAGAGGGTTGTTTTTAGTCAAAAAATCTGAATAATAATTATTGAAATTGATAAAAAAAATAAGCTTTTTAGCAATACTCTTTTTATGTATTCATTGTTCAAAAGATGAAGAATCAGAAAACCCTACAACAAATTTAAGAGAAACCGAATTTGTTACAACTTTTGGTGGTTCTAAAAATGATGTTTTTCAGTCGGTTGTAAAAACTGCTGACGGAGGTTATGCAGTTTTAGGCTATACACAAAGCAACGATTTTGACATATCTAATAAAACAAACGAAAGTTTTGATTTTTGGTTGCTAAAATTTTCTGCTGATGATAATTTACTTTGGAGCAAAAATTTTGGAGGTTCAGATGATGATAGAGGTTATGATATTGTTGCAACTCAAGATGGTGGTTTTGCACTTTTAGGTTTTAGCAAAAGTTCAGATGGAGATGTTTCAGCAAACAAAGGAAATCAAGATTTTTGGTTCTTAAAAATCACTGCAAATGGTACTATTTCTTGGCAACAAACATTTGGGTATTCAGGTTCAGATTCTGGTACTACCTTTATACAAACTTCGGATTCTGGCTATTTAATCACGGGTGTTTTAGATGTTTCAGCTTCTAATGGACAAGGAAATTCTAAAAGTGCTCAAAAACATGCTGGTGGAGATGTTTGGGCAATTAAACTAACTAATTCTGGAGAGTTAGAATGGAGTAAATATTTTGGAGGTTCTTTTACAGACACACCTTTTGGTGCTGTTGAAACTACAGATAATAATTATATAATTGCAGCTTCTTCTGATAGTGACGATTTTAATATTACAAATAATAAAGGTACCTACGATTTTTGGGTTTTAAAGATTTCTAGTGATGGAAATTTAATCTGGGAAAAAAGTTTTGGAGGTTCAGAAATTGATGAACCAAGAGGGATTACAACTACAAACGATGGTAATTTTGTGATTGTTGGCGATACAAGAAGTCAAGATAAAGATGTAAGTATAAACAATGGAGGTGCCGATTTATGGATTTTAAAAATTTCTGGTGATGGGAATTTAATTTGGGAAAAAACATATGGAGGAAGTAATTTTGATGTAGCAAGATCCATATCTAAAACTCAAGATAATGGATTTATTATTGCAGGAAATTCACGAAGTTCAAATTTAGATTTTACAAACCAAGGTCAAAATGATGCTTGGATTTTAAAAGTAGATAATTCAGGAAATAAAGTTTGGCAAAAATTTGTTGGTGGCTCACAAAACGAGTTTTTATTTGATGCCATAGAATTAAATAGTCAACAAATAATAGCTGTTGGCGAAAGTAGTAGCTCAGACAATCAAATACCTGAAAACAAAGGTTTTTCTGATGGTTTAATCATCAAAATAAAATAGAAAATGAAAAAAATAATCATGTTTTTTTTGATAACAATTGCATTTTCGACTTGTAAAGATGAAACAGATTGTTGTGTAAATCCATCAAAAAGTGTTTCCTTAAAATTTACGCATAATTGGGATGGAACTAATATCAGTGCATCAGATTTTAACAACTTTAAATTCAGCACTAAAAATGGCGAATCTGTTAGCATTACACGTTTACGCTATGTAATTTCTAACATTAGACTTATCAATGGGAATGAAATTTTTACTTTTAGTGATTATAATTTAATTGATATAGGAGAAGAAAAAGGACTCAGTTTAACTTTACCTGAACAAATATTTCCTGGCAGTTATCAATTAAAATTTACGTTTGGTTTTGCAGATGAAGATAACATGGATGGTGTTTATCAAGATTTAAATTCGGCTTCTTTTAATGTTCCAGGAATGCTGGGTGGAGGTTATCATTACATGCAATTTGATGGTAAATATAAAGATACCAACAATGCTGATGCCAATTTTAATTATCATGCAATTAGAGCTGTAGATAGGTCAGATCCAAATAATTTAATTTTTCAAGACACTTCTTTCGAAGTTGATTTGGGTACTTTGAGTTTTATAAATGATTCAGAAATTACCATAAAAGCAAATATTGCAGAATGGTTTAAAAATCCAAATACTTGGAATTTAAATGAACTAAACACAGTTTTAATGCCAAATTTCGATGCTCAACTTTTAATGAGCGCTAATGGGAAATCAGTTTTTTCTTTAGGTGAAGTTGCTCAGTAATATGTAAAAACTACATGAATCTTTGTTTAAAACAGAGAATCATGTAGTTTTTAAAAAATAATTTTAATTTGCTAAATTTCTTTACTGATAGATAAAAAGAAATCTAATATCTTTTCTTTTTAGGAGCGCCAGTTCTTCCTCTTCCAGAAGTTGAACCTGCAGATTTGTTCCCTTTAAAATGAGGTTTTCTTTTTGGCTTATTAGTGTTTGGTGAGCCAGAATTCCCACCTTTTTTCTTTTTCCCAAAAGATCCTTTACTTTGGGTTGCTGCTCTTTTTGGTGGTGCAGTATCTGTTGGCTCAAAACCTTCTAAAACAGACGTTTTTAATTTTTCGTTTAAGATTTTTTCGATTTCTTTTTGGTATTCTGTTTCTTCGCTACAAACAAAAGAGATTGCTTCTCCTTCTGCACCAGCTCTTCCTGTTCTACCAATTCTATGCACATAATCTTCAGGAACGTTTGGTAACTCAAAATTAATTACGTGAGGCAATAAAGGAATATCTAAACCACGAGCAGCAATATCTGTTGCTACCAAAATTTTGATAGCATTATCTTTAAAATTTTTCAAGGCTTTTGTTCTTGCACCTTGACTTTTATTTCCGTGAATTGCAGCAGCAGATATCCCAGATTTTACCAACTTTTCAGTCAATTTATTGGCACCATGTTTTGTTCTTGTAAACACTAAAACTTGCTCCCAATTATTCTCTTTTATCAACTTGATGATTAAAGGTGTTTTTTGTTTTTTATCAACATTATAAACCTTGTGAGATACTTTTTGCGCAGTTGCGTTTTGTGGAGCAGTTTCTACTTCCACAGGATTATTTAAAATACCACTTGCTAACTTTTTAATATCATCAGAAAAAGTTGCAGAAAACATCAAGTTTTGACGTTTTGCAGGCATAAAACTTATAATTTTATTTAAGTCTCTTGCAAAACCCATATCTAACATTCTGTCAGCTTCATCTAAAATTAACACATCAACACGTTTAAAAGAAACCGCTTTTTGATCATGTAAATCTAACAATCTACCAGGAGTTGCTACTAAAATATCTACACCTTGTCTTAATGTTTTTATTTGCGATGCTGCTTTTACACCACCAAAAACTACTGTAGATCTAATGTCTACATATTTGCTATACTCTCTAACATTGTCATGCACTTGAGCTGCTAACTCTCTTGTTGGTGTTAATACTAAGACACGTAAAGGTCTGTATTTTGGGTGTTTTGTAGCTGTTAAATAGTGTAAAACTGGCAAAGTAAAACCTGCTGTTTTTCCTGTTCCTGTTTGTGCAGAAGCTAAAATATCTTTACCTTCTAAAATATGTGGAATTGCTTTTTGTTGAATTGGAGAAGGAGTTGTGTATCCTTTTTCTGTAACTGCTTTTACTAAAGCATCAGATAATCCTAATGATTTGAACGACATAATTATATTTTAAAGAAACAACAAAAGTTAGTGTTTCTAAATAGGCTACAAATGTACGTTCATTTGTTGCTTGTCGTCTATAATATTCCATTAATATTTTATTTGCGTAGTTTTTAGGCATAAAAAAAGATGCTTTTTAGCACCTTTTTTAATTTTATAAAGCTAAAAGTTACCTTCTTCTGCTGCGAGTTCCTCTTAAAACCCCTACTAAAAACAGAATTACAATAGCACCAGTTGCACCAATTATAATATCTTTTAGCCAATAAGGGTTTACATTGATGTTTAAACCTAATTCGCCATAAAGCCATTTTCCAACAAAGCTACCAGCAATACCGATAATAATATTAACTATTAGGCCAAAACCATTATCTCTCATTAAAACATCTGCAATATAACCACAGATTGCTCCAATAATAAGTGTGTACAAAATTCCCATTTGATATAATTTAATTGATTAGTTACATCAAATTTAGTAAAAATTAACAATAAAAACTAAAGTATATATTTAAAAACTAATATTTTAGTGGCTTAAAAAACGACCAAAACTTTATATTTTATGAAAAAATTTACCTTTTATTTCTTCATTTTTTTTAGCTCAATTATTTTAAGCCAATCAAAACCAACAAGTTCTTCTGTTGTTGAGCAGGCATTAGTTGAAAAAGAAAATTTAACAAAAAACTCACTTGTAAAGAATATTAACTTTACGAATATTGGGCCCACAGTAATGAGTGGTCGAGTTGCAGATGTTGCTGTAAACCCTGAAAATCCAACTGAATTTTATGTAGGTTATGCTTCTGGTGGTTTATGGTATACGAATAATAATGGTACAACTTTTACGCCTGTTTTAGACAATTCTCCTACTCAAAATATTGGAGATATTGCTGTAGATTGGAATTCTGAAACTATTTGGGTTGGCACAGGAGAAAAAAATTCTTCACGCTCAAGCTATGCAGGAATTGGAATGCTAAAATCTACGGATAAAGGTAAATCATGGCAAAATGTTGGTTTAACAGATTCGCATCACATCAGCAGAATACTCATCAACCCAAACAACCCGAACGAAGTTATTGTGGCTGTTATTGGTCATTTATATTCATCAAATGAAGAAAGAGGAATTTTTAAAACTGTTGATGGAGGAAAAACATGGATAAAATCTCTTTATATTGATGAAAATACAGGAATTATTGATGTTGATTTTGCACCAGAAAACTTTAATGTAATGTACGCTGCTTCTTGGGAAAGAGAGCGTAAAGCTTGGGATTTTGATGGTGATGGAAAAAATTCTGCGATTTATAAAAGTACAGATGCAGGAACTTCTTGGGCAAAAATTTCAGACAAAAGTGGTTTCCCAACAGGAGATGGAGTTGGTAGAATTGGTTTAGCCGTTTTTAACGAAAATACGGTTTATGCTTTGCATGACAGCCAATTTAGAAAACCAAAAGATGCTGATAAAAAAGTTTCAGACGAATTAACAAAAGATGATTTTAAAACCATGTCTGCTACTGATTTTTTAAAATTAGATGATGGTAGATTAAATACGTATTTAAAAAATAACGGATTTCAAGAAAAATATAGAGCTCCAAATGTAAAGCAAATGGTGCGTGTTGGTTCTGTAAAACCAATGGATTTAGCAAGTTATTTAGAAGATGCAAATGCTATGTTGTTTGATACAGAAGTAATTGGGGCAGAGGTTTTTAAAACAACTAATGGAGGAAAGTCTTGGAAAAAAACACACGATAATTATTTAGAAGGTGTTTATAGCTCTTATGGATATTATTTTGGTGAAATTAGAGTCGATTTACAAGATGAAAATGGAATTTACGTTTTAGGAGTTCCGATTATAAAATCGAAAGACGGTGGAAAAACATTCACCTCAATTAGTGCAGAAAATGTGCATTCAGATCATCAAGCTTTGTGGGTAAATCCTAAAAATTCTGGCCATATTTTAAACGGAAATGATGGTGGTTTAAATCTTTCTTATGATGATGGCGCAAACTGGACAAAATTAAATGATCCTGCAGTTGGGCAGTTTTATTCGGTGTATGCAGATACTCAAAAAAACTACAAAGTTTATGGAGGTTTGCAAGATAATGGAGTTTGGGTTGCCAATAATAATGCAAGAATGGATAAAAGTTGGTTGCAAAGTGGTCAAAACCCTTATGAATCAATTATGGGTGGAGATGGAATGCAAGTGCAAGTAGATGAAAGAAATCAAAATATTGTATATACAGGTTTTCAATTTGGTAATTATTACAGAATTGATAGAGAAAGTGGAAGCAGAAAATACATTCAGCCAAAACATACTTTAGGCGAAAATCCTTACAGATTTAACTGGCAAACTCCTATTCATTTATCAAAACATAACCAAGATATTTTATATTTAGGAGGTAATAAATTACACAGATCTTTAAACCAAGGTGATGATTGGGAAACGATTTCAGGCGATTTAACAACTGGAGGGAAAAAAGGAAATGTTGCTTATGGAACGTTGACTTCAATTTCAGAAAGTCCGTTTCAATTTGGATTAATTTATGTGGGTTCAGATGATGGCTACATCAACGTAACCAAAAACGGAGGAGGAAGTTGGACGCGTATTTCAGATAATTTACCACAAGATTTATGGGTTTCTAGGGTAATTGCATCAGCACACAAAAAAGTACGCGTTTATGCAACTTTAAATGGGTACAGATTTGACGATTTTACAACCTATGTTTATAAGTCTGATAATTATGGAGAAACTTGGGAAAATATTGGAGAGGCAATTCCAGCATCACCAGTAAATGTAATTAAAGAAGATCCTGAAAACGAAAATATTTTATATGTGGGTACAGACAATGGTTTATATGTTTCTTTTGATACAGGCAGTTCTTGGAGTATTTTCAATAAAAACTTACCAAATGTTGCAGTACATGATTTGGTTATTCAGCCAACAGCAAAACATTTAATTGTTGGAACTCATGGACGTAGTTTGTATAAAGCTGATGTTTCATCATTACAAAAAATGACCGATAAAGTTTTAGCAAAAAAGAGTCACGTTTTTGAAGTTTCAGATATTAGACAAAACAGAAATTGGGGGCGTTCTTGGAGTCAGTGGAGAGACGCATATGAACCAGAAATTACCATTCCTTTTTATGTAAATGCTGATAAAAAAGTAGATGTAGAAATTTACCAAGGAGAAACTTTGGTAAATGAGATATCTGTAAATGCTGATAAAGGATACAATGAATTCAATTTTGATGTTTCTTTCTCTAAAAAAGGGTTAAAAAACTACGAAAAAGCAAACAAGGAAGCTAAATTAAAGGCTGCTGCAAATGATGTTTATTATTTACCAAAAGGAAAATATGTTGTAAAAATTGGTGAAGCAAAATCAGCATTTGAGATAAAATAAAAATTAAAATATATTGCTAGTGCTCGTTTTAAACGAGCACTAGTTTTTTTAAAAAATATCATTAAAAGGTAGGTATATAAACTCAAAAAATTTTTAAAAGTTTTTTTGGGTTAAAAAATAACGAATGAGAAAAAAAATTATACTATTATTTTTTATGATTTCGATGATAACGAATGCACAATCAAGCCCAAAAGGTTTTTTTGATCTTTCTGGTCCTAAAAAAATCTGGGTATTATTTCATCCCTTTAAAGCAAAAAAATCATATAGAATATCTCAAGAAGCAAATAGGGTTTCCGATTCTATTGCAAAAACAAATGTATTAGATGGTGATGGTTCTGGAGGTCAAGTAGATGCTTTTAGACACGCTTATTGGATGGCACGTTTGCGACAAGAAATTGGCAAATCTGCGGCACAATCTTTGGGCAAAGCACATGAAAGAGAAAATTATCAAACTTTTAAAAAAAATCAGTTAGAAGATGGGGTTGTGCCAGATGAAATTTCATCGATAATGGATTTATTCAACAATGAAGAAGGGTTAAAACTGACAGTAAAAAGAAGTGAAATATCTCAACAAAGCTTAATTTATAAAGTGATAAATGCTATTAAAGAAGGTGAAATGAAAATCATCAAAAAAAATAATAAAGGCGATTATGTAACGTGTGAAGGAGAGATTATTACACCAGAATCTTTAAAAGGAAAATGGGAAAATAATAAATGTTTAATTCCTTCAAATTAACAGAAATTAAAACACTTTCTTAACATATTGTTAAACGTTTAATCAAATTATTTAAAACTATTCTAAATACATGCGAAAACGATGTAATTTCTTTGTTTTCGGAATTGTTTAGCCGTATTTTTGTGCTTAAAATTATAATAATTTAAACAATGAGCGGATTTTTCAAATCTTCAATTGGAAGAAAAGTGGCGATGGCACTTTCAGCATTTTTTTTGATGTTCTTCCTGTTACAGCATTTATCAATAAACATTTTATCGGTTTTTAGCCCAGAACTCTTTAATGAAGTTTCTCATTTTATGGGGACAAATCCTGTGGTTCAGTTTGCATTACAACCTGTATTAATTTTTGCAGTTGTATTTCACTTTGTGATGGGCTTTATTTTAGAATTAAGAAATAATAAAGCAAGAAATGTATCGTATGCTAAAAATAATGGAAATGCAAACTCTAGTTGGGTTAGCAGAAACATGATTTGGTCTGGACTTACAATTTTGGCTTTTATCGTTTTACATTTTATCGATTTTTGGTTTCCAGAAATTAATACAAAATTCATACAAGGAGATTGGTCTGGAACTATGGAAGGTGTAGAAGGTTTTCGTTATCATGAAGAATTAGTCCATAAATTTGTAAATCCTTTAAGAGTTGGTGCCTATGTATTAGCATTCGTGTTTTTAGGGTTGCATTTAGCACATGGTTTTGCATCAGCATTCCAATCTACAGGACTTTCTACTGTTCGTCAAAAAACATTACAAACAATTGGTAAAGCATATTCAATTATAATTCCAGCAGGTTTTATTTTTATTGCTTTATATCATTATTTTAACCATTAATCTTATAAAATTATGGCTTTAGATTCAAAAGTACCAAAAGGTCCAATTAAAGATAAATGGACTGAATATAAAAATCATATCAACCTTGTAAACCCTGCAAACAAACGTCATATAGATGTTATTGTTGTGGGTACAGGTTTAGCAGGTGGTTCTGCTTCTGCAACTTTAGCAGAATTGGGCTACAATGTAAAAGCATTTGCATACCAAGATTCCCCAAGAAGAGCGCACTCAATTGCAGCACAAGGAGGAATTAATGCAGCAAAAAACTATCAAGGAGATGGAGATTCTACCTACAGATTATTTTACGATACTGTAAAAGGTGGAGATTATAGATCTCGAGAAGCAAACGTATATAGATTAGCAGAGGTTTCTGCAAACATTATTGATCAATGTGTAGCACAAGGAGTTCCTTTTGCTCGTGATTATGGTGGTTTGTTAGACAATCGTTCTTTTGGTGGAGTTTTAGTTTCTAGAACTTTTTATGCGAAAGGACAAACTGGTCAGCAACTTTTATTAGGAGCATATTCTGCAATGAACAGACAAATTGCTCGTGGAAAGATTGAAATGTTCAATCGTCATGAAATGTTAGATGTTGTTATTGTTGATGGAAAAGCAAGAGGAATTATTGCACGTAACTTAGTTACAGGAGAAATTGAAAGACATTCTGCACACGCAGTTGTAATTGCTTCTGGGGGTTATGGAAACGTATATTTCTTATCAACCAATGCAATGGGTTCTAACGTAACAGCAGGTTGGAAAGTGCATAAAAAAGGAGCATTTTTTGCAAATCCTTGTTATACACAAATTCACCCAACATGTATTCCACGTTCTGGAGATTATCAATCGAAATTAACATTGATGTCTGAATCTTTAAGAAACGATGGTAGAATTTGGGTTCCTAAAAACTTAGAAGATGTAAAATTAATTCGTGAAGGGAAGAAAAAACCTACTGAATTAACTGAAGACGAAAGAGATTACTATTTAGAAAGACGTTACCCAGCTTTTGGGAATTTAGTACCAAGAGATGTTGCATCAAGAGCAGCAAAAGAACGTTGTGATGCTGGTTATGGAGTTAATGCAACTGGAGAAGCAGTCTATTTAGATTTTGCTGCCTCTTTTGTAAGATATGGAACTGAGCAAGCTAAAATTCAAGGAATTGTAAATCCTACAGATGCAAAAATTAAGGAATTAGGGCAAGAAATTGTGAAAGCAAAATATGGAAACCTATTTCAAATGTATGAGAAAATTGTAGACGAGAATCCTTATGAAACACCAATGATGATCTACCCAGCTGTACATTACACAATGGGTGGTGTTTGGGTTGATTATAACTTGATGACTACAATACCTGGTTGTTATGCAATTGGAGAAGCTAACTTCTCTGATCATGGAGCAAACAGATTAGGTGCATCTGCCTTAATGCAAGGTTTAGCAGATGGTTACTTTGTATTGCCATATACTATTGGAGATTATTTAGCAGATGATATTAGAACTGGAAAAATACCAACAGATACACCAGAGTTTGATGCTGCTGAAAAAGAAGTTGCAGATAGAATTAAATTCTTTATCAACAATAAAGGAACACATTCTGTAGATTATTACCACAAAAAGTTAGGAAAAATAATGTGGGATAAATGTGGAATGTCTAGAAACGCAGAAGGTTTAAAAGAAGCGATTCAAGAAATATCTGATTTAAGAACAGATTTCTGGAAAAACGTAAATGTTCCTGGAGATGATCATGAATATAATGAGCAATTAGCAAAAGCTGGTAGAGTTGCAGATTTCCTAGAATTAGGAGAGTTGTTTGCAAAAGATGCTTTAGTAAGAGAAGAATCTGCAGGTGGGCATTTTAGAGAGGAACACCAAACAGCAGATGGAGAAGCAAAACGTTTAAAAGAATTTCAGTTTGTTTCTGCTTGGGAATATAAGGGTGAACCAAAAGATGCAGTTTTGCATAAAGAAGAGTTGGTTTATGAAAATATAGAAGTTAAAGAACGTTCATATAAGTAATTGGTTATTAGTTAATGTGTTATTAAAGTTATTTAGGAAAAATGTTGTTTGATGGGTGGTTTTAAATCTTTTGAAGAGTTGACTTGTTGGCAAGCAGCTAGAGAATTAAGATTGTTTGTATCCAAATCAATAGTACCAAAATTTCCAAAAGATGAAAGATATGCTTTAACAGATCAAATTAAAAGATGTTCTCGTTCAGAAGGAAATAATATAGCTGAAGGATATGGAAGATTTCATTTTCAAGAAAACATTCAATTTTGTAGAATAGCTAGAGGCTCTTTATTTGAAACTTTAGATCACGGAATTATAGCTTTTGATGAAAATTATATCTCTAACGAAATATTAGAAGAATTAAAAAAATTACACAACAAAACACTTTTGATTTTAAACGGATACATTAAGTATTTAAAAAGTCAGAAATTAAAATAAAAAGTTAGTGTTGTTTGGTTTTATCATAATAACCAAATAACTAATAACATAATAACACAAAAACAATGAATTTAACGTTAAGAATTTGGAGACAAAAAGACGCATCAACCAAAGGGAAGATGGTCGATTATAAAATTTCTGAAATTTCAGATCATATGTCTTTTTTAGAAATGATGGATGTTTTGAATGAGCAGATTATAAATAAAGGTGAAGAGCCTGTTGCTTTTGACCATGATTGTAGAGAAGGTATTTGCGGAATGTGTTCTATGTATATTAATGGAGAAGCTCATGGGCCAGATAGAGGTGTAACAACCTGTCAATTACATATGAGAATGTTTAAAGATGGAGATACGATTACTATAGAACCATGGAGAGCTGCTGCTTTTCCAGTAATAAAAGATTTAGTAGTAGACAGATCTGCATTTGATAGAATACAACATGCAGGAGGTTATATTTCTGTAAATACATCTGGTAATACACAAGATGCAAACTCAATACCAATTAAAAAAGAAGCTGCAGATACAGCAATGGATGCTGCAACCTGCATTGGTTGTGGTGCTTGTGTAGCAACCTGTAAAAACAGCTCTGCAATGTTATTTGTGGGTGCAAAAGTATCTCAATATGCTTTATTACCTCAAGGACAAGTAGAAGCTGCAGACAGAGTTAAAAACATGGTTGCACAAATGGATTTAGAAGGTTTTGGAAACTGTACAAACACTGGTGCTTGTGAAGTGGAATGCCCAAAAGGTATTTCTTTAGAAAATATTGCAAGAATGAACAGAGAGTTAATGAAAGCTTCTGTGTAATTATTTAAAAGTCATTGCGAGTTTTTACGAAGCAATCTATCTATAAAAAAACAAATTTTATTTTAGATTGAATTCTAAAAGATTACATTCATAAATTATAAATAACAAAACCCAAAACTAATTTTAGTTTTGGGTTTTGTTATTTATAATAGTTTCTATATTTCCTTAAAATCCTTAAAAAAATCGCTAAGATTTACGTCAAAAATTTGTAAAATAAATAGTAAACGCTGCACATCTAACTTTATGTGTCCGTTTTCTAATTTTGAATAGGCATTGTCACTTAAACCAAGCTTTTCACCCACTTGGTATTGTGTATATCCTTTTTCTTGTCTAATAAAAACTAGCTTATCTAAAATAGTTTGGTATTCCTCTTTTACAAAGTAAGAGAAGTAATCTTTCTTTTTCATAAAATCAAAAATAGCAAATATTTTCAAAATAGAATGTTCCATTTACGCTTCATCCTTTAGGGGGATATTTTTGTGTTTTTCTCCCCCTAAAGGACGAGCCGTAAATGGAAAGCTATTTCCTTTTTTTAGTCAATAATCTTTCCCAAATTTGAAAAATAGAAATTGTTAAAAAGTTTCTCTAAAATAAAAACCTCTGTTTGAGGTAATAAGGAATATAAAAATCTTGCAAATAAATGTATCACCTAAAACAAATGCTTATGTAAATAAACAATAACAAACAGAGGAAGTTTTGCAAAAGTAATGCTTTTTCTACCAATTTTTTAGAGAATTTTAATTTGGTTTACTCAACTAAAAACTCAAAAAACAATTAGTAAATTAACCTTTAAATAGGTTTTAAATTTTATAAAATGAAAAAACTAATATTAAGTTTAGTGTTTGTAACTTCTTTGTTTCTTATGAGTTCTACGTCAACAGTTTCTATTGGCAATGAGAATATTATAGAAAATGAAATGGTTAGACCACCTTGTGTTGGATATGCTGTAGATCAAGTTACTGAAATTGCCAATGCTTTTAATCAAGATATTCGAGGGGCTAACGAAAGAGCGTATATAAAAATTTTTCAGCATATTTATGAAGAATGTATGAAAGGTAACGAAGGACCTTAAAAATTAATTCAATCATACTCATTAGGTACACTAATGAGTATGATTCAACAAAATAAAAAAAATGAAAAACATACATACTTTTTTAATTCTATTTATTGTAAAATTAACTTTTTCTCAAACTAATGGAAAAATAAATTATATAATTAATTTTAATAAACCAAAAATTGAATTAAAGAAAAATCAGGCTAAAATTGCAATGAGACTAATTAAAGAGGCGAAAGCTATATCAGCTACACTTTTGTTTAATCAAAATGAGTCTGTTTACCAAATTGATAGCAAAATGAAAGTTGATTCAAATAAAGATTTTAACATCACTCAAGCATTTGCAGATGATGGAGATGTGTTTTATTCAAATGTTTTTACTCAAAAACAAATCAAAAAAACTAATTATGGAGATAAAGAATATATTATTTCTATTGAAAAGCAAAATTGGAATTTGATTCAAGAAACAAAAAAAATTGGAAAATATTTATGTTATAAAGCTATAATAGATATTAAAAACGATTTAGTTATAGCTTGGTACACATATGAGATACCATTAAATTTTGGTCCTAATAAATTTAATGGATTACCTGGTTTAATTTTAGAGCTACAAACGAAAACACTTCATTATTCATTGAATAAATTAAGTTTAAATATTAAAGAAGGAGTTAAAATAAAAACACAAAATTATGATTCAGCAATAACTGAAGAAGAATTTAAAAAAATAGTATCGCAAAATTCAGTTTTTAATAGAAATTAATGTTAATAAATATTCTCAACAAGTTGTATCAATTAAAAAAGGAAAATTAGTTTTTGAAAAACTTAAAAAAACAATAAGCATATATTTATGAAAAACAAACTCCTTATTGTTTTAATTTTTGCAAAAAAATCAATTTATAATATAGGAGATAATTTAAAAAACGATCGGAAAATCAATATTAAATATAAATAGAATTTATATTGAGAATGAGGACGATTATTGTTAAACTTTTTTCTACCAATTTTTTAGAGAATTTTAATTTGGTGTACTCAACTAAAAACTCAAATAATAATTAGTGAATAAACCTATTAATAGGTTCTTAAATTTTATAATATGAAAAAAGTAATTTTAAGTCTAGTATTTCTACTAGCAACAGGAACATGTTTTATGAATGCGAATTCAACGGAGGTCGAAGTTTTAACAAGTAAAGTAAAAAATATTGAAATTATTGATGATTTTAGTTGTTTAACAGATGCCTATGTAGTTACAAATGTATTAGAAAGTATGAGTCCTGGAGGAGCATATAGTTGGGATATAGATACTTGGTCTCAATTATTTAATTTCTTTTTTGAACAATGTGATAGTGGTGCAGATATTTTAGGTATTTAATATTTGTATAATATTATGAAAAAAATTATATCAACTATAATGCTACTGTTTTTGACAGTAGCATTATTTAGCCAAAAAAATGTTAGTTATAGATTTCTATACAAAATAACTTTAAAAAAAATACAAACTGACTCATCATCCCTTACTGAAAAACAAAAAAGATACAATAGAATCGTCAATAAATCAAAAGGGAAAGATTACATTTTAGATATAAAAGAGAACAAAAGTATTTTTTATGAAGATAAAAAGCTGTCTTCCGTTTCAAATGAAAAATTAGATATAGTTTCAATTTTTGTAGGTAAAGGCTTGTTTTATTATGATTCATCAATAAAAATAGCTCTAAATAAAAAAAATGTTCTCGGTGAGGATTTAATTATAAGAAGTAATCCTAAATTTAGTTGGACATTAACACAAGAAAGTAGAAAAATTGGAAACTATCAATGTTATAAAGCTATTTCTTATATAAATATTACAAATAGAATAGGCAAAAATGTAAGGAAGAAAATTATTGCTTGGTATAATCCTTTAATATCAATAAATTTTGGCATTAAAAATTATCATGGTTTGCCAGGTCTAACAATGTTATTAGAAGAAGATAATTTAATTTATGAAATACAAAAAATCAACTTAAATACAAAAATTGAATTTGATATAAAAAAGCCAACAAAAGGAAAGATTTTGTCAGAAAAAGAGTATAATGATATTTTGCTAAAAAAATACAGACAAAGATTTTAGAAAAAAACTTCTAAATCGCTAATTATAGAAGAATTAAATAAATAAGATTTACTTTCCTTAATAAATTATTACAATTAAAAATCACAATTTTACATTTGAAAAATAATCTTTTAATTATTTTAATATTTTTTATTTCAAACTTTTGTTTCTCTCAAAAAGTAACCTTAACAGGTTTTGTAAAAGATAGCTTACAAAACCCTTTGCCTTATGCAAATGTAATTGCTAAACCCAAAGACGTTTCTAAAAATTTGCAATTTGCCATTTCAGATAACGAAGGCTATTATAAGTTAATTTTAACAGAAGGAGATTCCATTACCATTAGCATTTCTTATTTGGGTTATAAAGCCATAGACTATAAATTTGTCGCTTTAAAAGACACTAAAAAAGATTTTAGGTTACAACAATCTTCAGAACAATTAGACGAAGTTGTGATTGAAATGCCAGTAACTGTAAGAGGAGATACCACCATTTATAAAACCAGAACATTTATAGATGGCTCTGAACGCAAACTAAAA
This sequence comes from Polaribacter sp. Hel_I_88, assembly GCF_000687935.1. Lineage (NCBI taxonomy): Bacteria > Pseudomonadati > Bacteroidota > Flavobacteriia > Flavobacteriales > Flavobacteriaceae > Polaribacter > Polaribacter sp. Hel_I_88. Next base: position 1,509,915 of record NZ_JHZZ01000001.1, read on the forward strand.
AATGTGCTTAAAAAATTACCTGGAGTTGAGGTAGATAAAAATGGAACAGTTACTGTACAGGGCAAAAAAGTAACCAAAATGTTGGTAGATGGCAAAAAGTTTTTTGGTGGTAATTCTAAACTAGCTGTAGAAAATATTCCTGCAGATGCAGTTGGTAATGTAGAAGTGATTGATAATTATAACGAAGTTGCCTTTTTAAAAGGTTTGTCAGATTCAGATGAAATGGCAATGAACATCCAACTAAAAGAAGATAAAAAACGCTTTGTTTTTGGTGATGTAGAAGCTGGTAAAGGCAATGATGATTTTTATAAAACCAGTGCCAACTTGTTTTATTATTCACCTAAAACCAATGTAAATTTTATAGGGAACATTAATAATATTGGCGAGAAAACATTTACGTTTAGAGATTATATGAGTTTTTCTGGTGGTGTTAATGCCATTTTTAGCGGGAATTTTAATTTTAGAGGTGGCGATTTTTCTCAATTTTTGGAAAGTAATGATGTCTTAACAAGTCAACAAAAATTTGGTGCGTTAAATATTACAAAAGTAGCCACAGAAAAATTAGATGTTTCTGGGTATGCTATTTTCTCAAATTCTGAAACAAGTAGTTTTATAGAGAACTTTAATGAATACACTACGTTTTCAGAAGAAAGAACCAATGCAACAAATACAGATAACTTATTAGGAATCGGAAATTTAAATATTGAACTCAACCCAAATGCTAAAGAAAAATGGTATGCAAGAAGTCAAGTAAAAAGAACTAATAATGCCAACAATAACAGCTTAATTTCTTTGGTAAATGGCAATACAAATACCATAAATACTGATAGAGATTTAACAGCAACTTATATCAACCAAAATATAGAATGGCATAAAAGGCAGAATGATAAACATACGTTTTCTTCTGTTTTTAATTATGTGTTTGATAAAAGTAATAAAACCGCTTTTTGGGAAACGCAAGACCCAATTTTACAAGGTTTAATTCCTGCTGATAACAACCAAACCTTATTACGAATTAATCAACTTAAAAATACCCAAGAGCAAAATATAGATGCTGTTTTTAAACATTTTTGGGAAATAAACAACAGCAATCACATTTATACAACCTTAGGAAATAAGTTTTTAAGCGAAGATTTTTTTACGGATGACAGTCAAATTTTAGACGATGGTACAATCAATAATTTTGCAACAGGTGGTTTTGGAAACGATTTAAATTTTAGGCTAAATGATTTATTTTTAGGCGTTCATTATAAATTTAGAGCAGGTATTTTTACTGTAAAACAAGGTTTTGAAGCCCATAATTATAGTTGGTCTTTGCAAAATCAAACCGATTTAAATAAAAATAAATGGGTTGTTTTACCAGATTTTTTAGCAAAAATTGAGTTTAATAAATCAAAAAAAATTCAGATTAATTACAATTTAAAAACCACTTTTTCTGATGCCAGTAAATTCGCCAATCGTTTTTATTTACAATCTTACAATTCGGTTTTTAGAGGAAATGAAGCCATTGAAAACAATTTATTTCACAATGCAAGAATTTATTATAGCAGATTTAGTTTGTACAGAGGTTTAATGATGTTCGCTAGTTTAAACTATAATAAACAAATAAGAGGTATTAGAAATACGGTTGATTTTAATGACATCAATCAATTTTTAACGGTAAAAATGTTTGATAATCCATCTGAAGATTGGCGAGGAAACATCAACATTCAAAAAAGCATTAATAATTTAAAATATAAGGTTGATGTTGGTTTTAACAACTCCAAATACATTCAAGAGTTAAACAATAACGTCCAAACTAACACCAACAATAATTACGATTATGAGTTGGGTATAGAAACCTTGTTTGATAATTTTCCAACGATAGAAATTGGATTAAAAAATACTGTTGGCAATTTTACAGCAAGTACAAACACCTCAAAATTTGTAACCACAGAACCTTTTATAACAATTGATTATGATTTTTTAGAAGGTTTTATCTTCAATTTTGATTATAGACAAAGCAAGTATCAAAATAAAACATTGGGTCAAAAAAACACTTATGAAATTGCCAATGCAACTTTATCTTACAAAGGCGAAAATTCTGCTTGGAGTTATAAAATTACCGCTCAAAATTTATTCGATGCACAATTTAAACAAAGCAATAGTTTTTCAGATTTTTTAATTTCAGATCGTAAAACTTTTATTTTACCAAGAATTGTAATGTTTAGTATTGGGTATAATCTTTAGGTTCAGTAGGCAGTAGGCAGTTTTCAGTAAGCAGTCACAGTTTGCGTCAAAATTTTCACAAACAAGCTAGCTCCTTCCCTTTGGGAAGGTTGGGATGGGCTTTATTTTCTCCCAAAATCCGCAGGAATTTCTCCCCAAGCTTTGGTTTCCCATTTTAAGATTGGGTTTTGAAAGGAATTTTCTTTTAGCCAGTTTTCAGCTCTTTTTATCAGCTCTAATAAATCACTATTAGAAGCATCAAAATGAAGATTTGTTTTGCATTTTTTTTGACGAATCCAACTCATCGCAATTTTAGAATCGGAATAAATAGGTAAAGTATGCTTATTTTTACTTTTTAATAAAGCGATTCCATGCACCAAAGCTAAAAATTCGCCAATATTATTCGTCCCTTTTTTAAAAGGCCCTTTTATAAAAATTTGCTGTTTATTATGTGTTAAAACGCCTCTATATTCCATTTTTCCAGGATTGCCAGCACAAGCAGCATCTACAGCAATACTTTCTAAAATTGGTTTTCCGTATTTTTCTTTTTCTAAGGATGATAAAGTTGGTTTTGTAGTATTTTTGCCTTTATAATCTTCATATTTTTTTTTGGACGCAATTTCGGCTTCGTCTAAACTTGTAAAAGATTTGTATTGGGCATTTTCAAAACCATCTACCTGTTTTTTAACAACATTCCAAGAAGTAAAAACGCCTGTTTTTCTTCCATTCCAAACTACGTAAAACTTCTTTTTTTTACTCATTAACTTCTAAAATAACGCTTTCTATAATTCTAGGAAAGTATTCTTGCTCTAAAAAATGAATCTTTTTAGCAATAGTTTCAGGAGTATCTGCATCATTTAATGCTGTTTTTGCTTGAAAAATAATGGCTCCTTCATCATAATTGGCATTTACATAATGAATTGTAATGCCAGTTTCTTCTTCTTTATTTTCTTTTACAGCTTTATGAACATTCATTCCATACATTCCTTTTCCACCATATTTTGGCAACAATGCAGGGTGAATATTAATGATTTTATTCGGAAAAGCATCCACAATTTTCTGTGGAATTTTCCATAAAAACCCGGCTAAAATAATAAAATCTGCTTGTTCTTTTAAGAGGTTTAAAATTTTATCCGAAGTAAAAAAATCTTCTCTAGTAAAGTGCAAACAGTTTGTATGTAGGCTTTTACATCGTTCAAGAACTTTGGCATGTTCATTGTTACAAAGCACTTGAGTAACTTTAGCAGTTTTAGTGTGATTAAAAAACTTAATAATGTTTTCTGCGTTCGTTCCAGAACCAGAAGCAAAAATAACAATACGCTTCATAACTTATATCTCTAGAGTACAAAAAAAAGAATAAAAATTAAGAAAAAGGGTAATTATGATAAGGGATTAAACAAAATTAATTATCTTTCGTCATCAATTTTTTAAGCAAAAGTTAGTTAGAATTAATAAGATTCGTATTTTTGCCTCGATTAAAATTTTAAAAACAAACAAAATTATGTCAGACATTGCATCAAGAGTAAAAGCTATTATCGTAGATAAATTAGGAGTAGACGATAATGAAGTAACAACAGAAGCTAGCTTCACAAACGATTTAGGAGCAGATTCTTTAGATACTGTTGAATTAATTATGGAGTTCGAAAAAGAATTCGATATTCAAATTCCAGACGATCAAGCCGAAAATATCGGAACAGTTGGTCAGGCAGTTAGCTATATAGAAGAAGCAAAAAAGTAATATTTATATGCAGTTAAAACGAGTTGTAGTCACTGGACTTGGCGCATTAACGCCAATTGGTAATAATATTGAAGAATATTGGAACGCTTTAATTAACGGAGTTAGTGGAGCAGCGCCTATCACTTATTTTGATGCTGCCAAGTTCAAAACTCGTTTTGCATGTGAATTAAAGGGTTTTACAGCAACTGACTTTATAGACAGAAAAGAAGCCCGTAAAATGGATAGATTTACACAGTATGCTATGGTTGCTTCAGATGAAGCAATTTTAGATGCTGGTTTAGATCTAGAAGCAATTAACAAATTTCGCGTTGGCGTAATTTGGGGAGCAGGAATTGGTGGTTTAGAAACATTCCAAAACGAAGCCATGAGTTTTCAGGCTGGTGATGGAACTCCTAGATTTAACCCATTCTTTATTCCAAAAATGATTGCAGATATTGCTCCAGGAAATATTTCTATTAAAAATGGATTTATGGGGCCAAATTATACAACTGTTTCTGCATGTGCGTCTTCTGCAAATGCAATGATAGATGCTTTAAATTACATTAGACTTGGACATTGTGACGTAATTGTAACTGGTGGCTCTGAAGCTGCTATTGCTTTTGCTGGTGTTGGAGGTTTTAATGCAATGCATGCTTTATCTACAAGAAATGAAAGTCCAGAAACTGCCTCAAGACCTTTTGATGCAGAACGTGATGGTTTTGTTCTTGGTGAAGGTGCAGGCGCTATTGTTTTAGAAGAATATGAACATGCTAAAGCTAGAGGAGCAACTATTTATGCAGAAGTAATTGGAGGAGGAATGTCTTCTGATGCTTATCATATGACAGCTCCACATCCAGAAGGATTGGGTGTAATTGCAGTGATGAAAAACTGTTTAGAAAATTCAGGAATTAAACCAGAAGATGTAGATCATATCAATACACATGGTACTTCAACACCTTTAGGTGATGTTGCAGAATTGAAAGCAATTTCAGCTGTTTTTGGTGAGCATGCTAAAAACATCAACATCAACTCTACAAAATCTATGACAGGGCATTTATTAGGTGCAGCTGGTGCAGTAGAATCTATTGCTGTTATTTTGGCAATGAAACACGGTATTGTACCACCTACAATAAATCACACTGTTGCAGACGAAAACATTAATCCAGCTTTGAATCTTACACTAAATAAAGCACAAAAAAGAGACGTTAAAGTTGCCATGAGCAATACGTTTGGTTTTGGTGGCCATAATGCTTGTGTAGCCTTTAAGAAACTAGAGGAATAGTATATGAACTTTATTCGTAAAATAGTTAACACTAAATCTATAGAAGATAAAGAGTTATATAACGAATTAAAGAAATTACTTAATTTTTCTCCAAGAAGTATCAATAAATACAAAAAGGCGTTTACACATAGGTCTGTCCACATGTTAGATGATGATGGAAATCCTATAAATTACGAACGGTTAGAATTTTTAGGTGATTCCATTTTAGGTGCTGTTATTGCTGCTTATTTATACAAAAAAGTTCCTACAGGCACAGAAGGTTATTTAACTCAAATGCGCTCTAAAATTGTTAGTAGAGAACATTTAAATGAACTTGGTAAAGATTTAAATTTAATCCGCTTTATAAATAGTAACGTAGATGAGGCCAATGTTGGCGATAATATTCATGGTAATATTTTCGAAGCATTAGTGGGGGCTATTTATTTGGATAAAGGCTATAATTTTTCTCAAAAATTTATTTTTGAAAACGTAATTGATCCTTATGTTGATATTGAAAAACTAGAAGGGAAGATTACAAGCTACAAAGGTTTGATTATAGAATGGTGCCAAAAACAAAAGAAAAAATATAAGTTTGATACTTATGAAGATTCTGGTAATGAACCCATCAAACATTTTAGTGTTAAGGTAAGTATCGATGGTGAGCAAGTTGCAAAAGGAAGAGCAACATCTAAAAAAAAGGCAGAAGAACAAGCCTCGAAAAGAGTTTATTACGCGTTCCAAAGTCAAATTTCAGTTGGCTAACTACGATAACGTTTTCGTGAATATCCTCAAAAATCTCATAAACTATTAGTAAATTAGCACTTCCTTAAAAGGATAAAAAGCTAATTTCTGTTTATGCAAATTCATTCATTAGGTTTCGATAGTTTATGTGAAGACGAATACTCTTTAATAGGAATTCATACTACATTAGAAGATTATAAACTAGCTTATTTACTGAATAGAATTTTAGG